>CAMYIQ010000186.1 GCA_947258465.1 uncultured Erythrobacter sp. | reverse complement strand
CCGCAGACATCTCACAGGACACGTTTCGGACAAGAATTGCCCGGATGTTCGAGGAGGAGTGGCATGCGCAGGATCGTGCCGGTGAGCTCGAATCCATCGCCATCGTCGATGATGATCCTGAAGGACAGCCGCTTTTTCCCGAATTTCTCGCAGCAAGGACCCTGTTGCAGGAGCACGGATATGAAGCGGTGGTCGCCGGGCCCGAGGATCTCGAGCTGTCCCCCGCCGGATTACTCTTCGAGGGCAGGAAAATCGATCTTGTGTATAATCGCCTGGTCGATTTCTCGCTCGATCGCCCGGAGAGCCGGACCCTTCGGGAAGCCTATATGACAGGCCGCGTCGTGCTCTCGCCAAATCCGCATATCCATGCGCTCTATGCCGACAAGCGGAACCTCTGCCTGCTTTCCGATCCGGATTGGCTGGCTTCGTGCGGTTTGAGCGAACGCGAGAAAAAAGTGATCCTCGCCGCGGTGCCGAAAACAGCAATCGTCGATCGTTTTAACGCCGAGAAATTCTGGTCCGAACGGCGAGACTGGTTTTTCAAACCTGCCCGCGGTTATGGCAGCAAGGCCGCCTATCGCGGAGCGAAGCTGACGAAGCGGGTCTGGTCCGAGATCGTTGAGGGCGGCTATGTCGCGCAGCGGTTTACGCCTCCGAGCACGCGCAAGGTCCGCCTTGAGACGGATATCGTCGAGCTCAAAGTGGATGTGCGGCTTTATACCTATGCCGGAGAAATACTGTTGCGCGCGGCACGGCTCTACCATGGCCAGGCGACAAATATGCGAACCCCGGGTGGCGGCTTTTCGCCGATACTTCCCATAACGGATGATCCTGCCTGCGGATTCCGGTAAGTTCGGACGGTTGAACTGTAATTTCCGCCACGTGCTCCCGTCTGTTGGGGGTTACTAATCTATCCGATTGGCAGGGAAGAGGTCTGGTGAGCTACAAGCTAAGTTTTCTCGGAGCAGCGGGTACGGTCACCGGATCGAAGTATCTTCTTCAGACGCCTGATCACAGGATCCTCATCGATTGCGGGCTCTTTCAGGGTTTCAAACAGCTTCGTGAGCGCAACTGGAAGCCGTTTCCGGTCGATCCGGCGTCAATCGATGCGGTCCTTCTCACGCACGCCCACCTTGATCATTCGGGCTACGTTCCAGCTCTGATACGCGACGGGTTCAAGGGGCCCGTGCTGAGCACGCACGCAACGCTCAAACTGTGCGAATTGCTGCTTCCCGACAGCGGGTATTTGATGGAGGCCGATGCCCGCTATGCGAAAAGGAAAGGGTACAGCAAGCACAAGTCGCCTCGGCCCCTATACACCCAGGCCGATGCGAAAGCCGCGCTGAAGTCATTCAGGCCTGTGCCCTTCCAGGAGCCGGTCGAAGTTACGCGCGATTGCAAGGCGATCTTCCGGCCGATGGGCCATATTCTCGGCGCATCAAGTATCGAGCTGCAATGCGACGATATGAAGATTGTCTTCTCGGGTGACATCGGACGCTACGGCAGCGCGACGATGGTCGATCCTGTGGTAGTTCCCGAGGCTGATTACATCGTCACCGAGTCCACATACGGCAATCGCCATCATGGCGAGGCCGACCCTGAAAGTGTGCTCGAAGACGTAGTCGGAAGAACGGTCCGGCGCGGCGGGTCGGTCATCATTCCTTCCTTCGCGATCGGCCGCGCGCAGACGCTTCTCTACCATCTCGGTCAGTTGCGGCAGCGAGGCAGACTGCCGCAAATCCCGATCTATCTCGACAGCCCCATGGCGGTAAACGCCAGCTCGATTTTCTGTGACCATCTCGGCGAACACCGCCTGACCGAAAAGCAATGCCGCGATGCATGCGGAATTGCCGAATATGTTCGCGAAGCCGAAGAGTCCAAGCAGCTCAATCGCAGCGCCATGCCGAAGATCATAATTTCAGCGAGCGGCATGGCAACCGGCGGGCGGATTTTGCATCACCTCAAACACTATGCCCCCAGTCACCGCAACACGATCATCCTCGCAGGATTTCAGGCTGGCGGCACGCGGGGGGCGGCCCTGCGCGATGGCGCGACCGAACTGAAAATCCACGGCAGTTACATCCCCATCCGCGCCGAGGTGGCGCAGCTCGACATGCTTTCGGCCCATGCCGACCAGGGCGAACTGCTGCGATGGCTTGAAGGTTTCCGGTCCTCTCCGCGGCAGATTTTCGTAACCCATGGAGAGCCCGGTGCGTCCGACACCCTAAGACATCTTGTGACCGAACGTCTTGGCTGGAATGCGCGCGTCCCCGAGCACGCCGAAGAGGTCGTCCTTTCATGAGTGAGGCCATCCTTTCCCCTACCTCCTCCACAGACGCACTTGCTCATCCGTTGCGCGCGCGCGCCTTGCCGATCGAAACCGATGGCGAAGCGATGATCTTCATGCATGAGGATTGTCCGGTTGCGCGGTCCGAAGGGTTTCGCGCCCGCGTGGGGGTGGAACTTGTCGCGAAAGGAAGAACGCTTTTGGCGACGCTTTACCGGGCTACGGATGATCTCCTGGCCGACGATGAAGTGGGCCTGCCTCACCGGCTGATGGCACGGCTTTCCCTCGCCGAGGGCGACGAGCTTCAAGTCAGGCATCCTCATCCGTTGTCGTCGCTCAGCCACGTTAGAGCTAAACTCTATGGCCACCGGCTTGACGAGATCCGTCTAGGACACATTATCGCCGATATCGCGGACGGTCGGTATTCGGATGTCGACATCGCCGCGTTCGTGTCCGCTTTCGCTGCGCAGCCAGCACAGGGAGAGGAAACCGCTGCCCTCACCCGAGCGATGCTCGCTGCGGGCGACCGCCTCGAATGGAATACCGACCGCGTGATGGACAAACATTGCGTCGGCGGACTGCCGGGCAATCGGACAACACCTATCGTGGTCAGTATTATCGCGGCAGCCGGTCTCACGATGCCAAAGACGTCATCCAGGGCGATCACATCACCGGCCGGTACTGCGGATGCGATGGAGACCATGGCGCCCGTGACGCTCGATCTGGCGGCCATGCAGAAGGTGGTCGAACGAGAAGGCGGCTGCATCGTTTGGGGCGGCAGCGTCAATCTCAGTCCGGCTGATGACGTCCTCATTCGGATCGAGCGGGCTCTGGATGTTGACAGCGATGCGCAACTTGTTGCTTCGGTGCTTTCCAAGAAACTTGCTGCCGGATCGACGCACGTATTGCTTGACCTACCAGTAGGACCGACCGCGAAGATTCGGAGCACAAGGGACGCCGATGCGCTTGCGGGGCTCCTCGAGAACGTGGCGCGGCAATGCGGACTGCACGTCGCGACAGTCCAGACCGACGGGACCCAGCCAGTTGGACGCGGGATCGGGCCGGCCCTGGAGGCACATGATGTCCTTGCGGTCCTCGCCAACCGCGACGACGCGCCGCAGGATCTCAAAGCTCGCGCGCTGGCGCTGGCTGCCGGCATTCTCGAACTGAGCGGCGTATCGCGTACCGATGCTCTTCATCAGGCTACGCAATTGCTGGTCGAGGGGCGCGCAGAAAGCAAATTTCTTGCTATCTGCGAAGCACAGGGCGGCTTCAAAGAGCCAGGGCGGGCGCTCCAGACGCGCGAATTCCTCGCCACGCGCGCAGGACGGGTAGCCACCTTTGACAACCGCCTGCTTGCGCGCACTGCCAAACTCGCTGGCGCACCGCAGCGCGCGACGGCCGGGATCGCTCTGCATGTGCAGTCGGGCGATTTGGTCGAGGAAGGCCAGCCACTCTTCACCATTCACGGCGAAAGCATGGGCGAGCTTGATTACGCTTTCGCCTTTGCCTTGCGCAACAGCGATATGATCAGATTGGAGGCACAATGAGCAGGGTCGTCTTTTCCCTTAGCGCGGCACCGGGCATGGCCGAAGGACTTGCCCGGTGTTTCGAGGCCGATCTCGGCGAACTCGAGACGCGCCAGTTCCCCGATGGAGAAACCTACTTGCGAATCGCCACGCCGGTAAGTGGCCGAGATGTAGTCCTGCTTTGCACTCTTGACCGGCCCGATGCGAAAATCGCGCCATTGCTCTTTGCGGCGGATGCGCTGCGCGATCAGGGCGCGCGAAGCATCGCGCTCGTCGCGCCTTATCTGGCCTATATGCGCCAGGACAAGGCCTTCAATCCAGGCGAGGCCGTCACGTCCATTTCGTTCTCGCGGCTGCTGTCGTTCTATTTCGATTTCCTCGTCACCGTCGATCCCCACCTGCACCGCATCGACAATCTCGATGAGATTTATTCGGTGCCGAGCAAGGTCGTGCCCGCAGCACCGGCGATTGCGGATTGGCTAAAGGCGAACATCCCGGACGCCTTCGTCATCGGCCCCGACGAGGAGAGCGAACAATGGGTGCTCGATGTCGCAGAAAGGGCCGGCATACCTTCAGCTGTTCTGGAGAAGAAACGCTGGGGCGACTTCGATGTGGCGATCAGCGGCGGGAGCCTTCCCGATATGGACGACAAACAACCCGTCATCATCGACGATATTGCCTCTAGTGCGCGAACGCTCGTCGAAACAGTCAAGCTGCTCTCGAAGGCTGGAAGTAAGCCGCCGGTTTGCGTTGTGGTCCACCCCATCTTTGCCGGCAATGCATATGACGAGCTCCTGCAGGCCGGTGCCAAGCGCGTGATCAGCGTCAATGCCATCGCGCATCCAACCAACGCAGTGGATGTGTCGCCGTCACTCGCCGAGGCTTTGTGCGCATGGAGCGTCCAGAACGATGAGCTGATCGGCGCGAGCCACTAATCCCACCCTTTCGGCGTCACGAGTGCGCCCGCAACCACCAACTGGAGTTCATAGTCGATGACAAAGGAGCCAAACAAGATCTCGGTAGGGATCGTAGGAGCAGGGGTAATCGGTCGCCGCGTTGTCGGCGCCGTAAGGCTACAACCCGATATGGCATTGGCAGGCGTCGCCGACGTCGCCGCCGATTGGCGGATCGCAATGCTCGCGAAGGACGGCGTTCGCCTGTTTGCGGCCAGTTCGCAGGCCTCGCAAACCTTGCCGGAGTCGGGGCTCGACGTTGCTGGTTCGCTAGAGGATCTCATCGCGGCAAGCGACGTCATTGTCGACTGCACACCCAAGGGCATCGGTGCCCAAAACGCAGACATCTATCGCCGCGCAGGGAAGCCATTCATCGTGCAAGGAGGCGAGAAGCACGACGTGGCGGGGCACTCATTCGTCGCCGAAGCAACCTATGAGAGCGCACTCGGCCGCGATGCGACACGGGTCGTGTCATGCAACACCACGTCGATTGTCCGCACCCTAGGGGCGCTGAAGCGCGCAGGCCTGCTCAAAAAGGCGCGCGGCACGCTCATGCGCCGGGCCACCGACCCCTGGGAGAGCCATCTCGGGGGGATCATGAACACGCTCGTGCCCGAGCCGACAATCCCGAGCCATCAGGGGCCGGATGCCCGGCATGTGGATCCGGAACTCGATGTGGTGACGATCGCGATCAAGGTTCCTGAGACCTTGGCTCATCTGCACAGCTGGTATGTTGAACTCACCCGGCCTGCGACAAAGGAGGAAGTCCTCGACGCATTTGCGGCCTCGCCAAGAATTCTGCTCATCGATGGAGACAGCGGACTGTCGGCACTCAACAGCGTCAAAGAGGCGATGGCGATGGAGGGGCGGCCCAATGCAGACCTCTACGAGGTGGCCCTCTGGAGCAACATCCTCGCGGTCGATGGAACCGAACTGTGCTACAATTACATGGTCGACAACCAAGCCATCGTCATCCCTGAAACGATAGATGCGATCCGCGCCCTTGCGTCGAGCGAGGAGCAGCCCGAGGTCTCGATGAGGTTGACAAACAAAACGCTTGGTATCGGATCAGACGAGCTGAGATTGTAGCGATTGAAGGCAAGAGCCAAGCCGATGACGAACGCCCCCACGGACCGGCCACGATGCAAGCCAGAGACGCGCTCCTCCGGCCCGGAAGAGCGAGCGATCGACGAAGCCCTGAACGAATCGTTTCCCGCGAGCGACCCACCGTCCTGGACCTTGGGCGTCGACAGCGATCCACGCCAAAACGAAAAAGCTATGCGGCCATGCAGCTCAGGAGACGCGCGGCCCAAGGACGGTGACTAGCATCGCCCAGATAGTGCGGCCCCGACAGTCTGCGCCTACGGCGCGTGTGCTTGCTCCTTCTCATGCTGGCATTCGCAATCGAGGAAACCGTGAATGACACAGGTGCGGCACATCTGGAGCAGGCGCGTGCGAAGCGCGCCGCGCGCACGATGAAGACGCACGTTGATATTGTTGACACTCGTATCAAGGGCGCTGGCGATGCTTTCACGCGGCTCCTCGAGCAAATCAGCGCGCCAGATGACTTCGGCATAGTCCGGCCTGAGCGTTGGCAGGAGGCGATAGAGACAGTTGCATACGGCAGCCTCCATCTCCGCGTCAGAAATGACTTCTGCTTCTGCGAGTTCGGCGAGTTCCTGAGGATCAATGGCGGTTTCGTGTTTACGGCCGCGCGCAGCCTGTCGGTAAAAGTCGGCAATTGTCGTCGCCAGCACTCGGGAGAGCCATCCCTTGACCGAACCCACATCCCGCAGGTCCCCAGCCCGCTCGATCGCACGAAGCATGAAACGCTGGAGAACTTCCTCCGCCTCCTGGCGCCCCCGCATGCGGCCGATGAGGAAGCGCAGCATATCTTCGTGGCTATCCACCAGCGCCCGGCGCACTGCTTCATCCATCGGTCGCAACGCCTCCTCGGACCTGTCAGCTTTATCGGCTTCAATTCCAACCATGGAAAACCCCAAAACGCCAGTGCCCCAATACCGGAGAAGGGCCCGTCCCTTCCCGCAAAACGGTCGCAGGCGGTAGTATCGTCGCGACATGTTCGGGGTTTGTCCTGTTATCGCAGCTAAAGAGCCGGAGAGCAACATGTCCAGTTCGACTAAGAAGAAAATATCCAAAAGCGAATACAAGCAACAATTGCGCGCGCTGCAGATCGAACTGGTCAAGATACAACGCCAGGTCATCGCCCATGGCGAGCGTGTTCTGATCATATTCGAGGGGAGGGATGCGGCCGGAAAGGACGGTGTGATCAAGCGTGTGCGCGAACACATGAGCCCGCGCGAGACGCGGGTCGTCGCTTTGGGAAAACCTTCCGATCGCGACGCGCGCAGCTGGTATTTTCGCCGCTATAGCGAACAGCTGCCCGCCGATGAGGAGATCGCTCTGTTCAACCGCTCCTGGTACAACCGGGCGGGCGTCGAGCGGGTGATGGGATTTGCCGGCAAGGAGGAAGTTGTCGACTTCTTCGCCGATGTTGCGCAATTCGAAGAGATGCTGGCGCGCGACGGGACTACGCTTCTCAAATATTATCTCGACATCGATAGAAAAGAGCAGGCCAAGCGCCTCGAAGCGCGGCGCACTGATCCGCTCAAGCAGTGGAAGATCAGCCCCATCGACGCAGTGGCGCTCGAGAAGTGGAACGATTATTCCACCGCCCGGGACGAAATGCTGACACGCACAGATTTTGCCTATGCCCCGTGGATTGCAGTGCGCGCCAACGACAAACGCGCCGCACGCCTCAACATCATCCGGCACATGCTGCAATCCATCGCGTGCCAGGCGGTTGATCAACGCCTCGCGCGTCCCGACCCTTCGGTCATCCTGCCGATTGCCGAAGTCGGGATTGGTGGCTTGGCCCCGTGAAACTGTTTAACCCGTTCGGCGGCGGAACAACCAAGTCGCCGCCAGCAGGCTCGCGGCAGCGATAAGCGCCATGGGCCAGATGTGGGAGAAATAGAGCCAGAGTGGCGCTTCACGAAGATACACCGCTTTGCTGATGACTATGAAGTGGGTGATCGGCGTGGCGGCGGCAAGGCCCTGCAACCAGTCGGGCATGTTTTCTACCGGCGTGGCATAGCCCGAAATAAGCACGGCCGGGACCATATACATGAACAGCCCGATAATCGCCTGCTGCTGGGTCTTCGCGAGCGATGAGATAAACAGGCCGATACCGACTATTGCAGCGAGATAGACAACCATTCCGAAGAAAAGCAGGGCGAGAGAACCGCGGATCGGTACGTTGAGAAACAGCATCCCCAGAACCAGCATCGCACTTGCGCTCGTCAGCGCAATCAGGAGAGCCGGCACGCTTTTGCCGATCAGGATCTCGAAGGGGCGCAGCGGCGACACCAGCAATTGCTCGAAGGTACCGAGCTCGCGCTCGCGGGCGATCGACAGCGCGGACACCATGAAACCGACCACGGCTACGAGGACGGCAAAGAGCGCGGGCACTGCGGACCAGAGCGGCTCGAGATTGGGATTGAACCAGGTCCTTTGGACAAGACGCACAGGTGCCGTCGCGCGCAGTCGATCGAGCCGCTCCTGATTATAGGTTTCGACGATCCGGCTGCTGTATCCCAGCAGGATCTGAGCGGTGTTGGATCTGCGGCCATCGAGGATTAGCTGAACCTCGGCGCTTTCGCCGCGCTCGAGTCGCCGCGAGAAGTCTTCGCCAACGCGCATGACCAGCGTCGCACGGCGTGCGTCGATTGTCGGCGCGATATCCGCGCCTGCTCGCAAATGGATAATCTGATCGAATACTTCGGCACCCTCGAAGCGGCTGATAAGCTCGACCGAGGCATTGCCGTGGTCCTGGTTGTAGACCGCCAGGGTGACGTCCGATACTTCCTGCGTAATTGCAAAGGCGTAGATGAGGAGCAGAAAGGGCGGCGAAAACAGCACCACCCAACGGGTTTGCGGATCGCGCGCGCTTGCCAGAAGCTCCTTCACGATCAAGGCGTAGATGCGTTGCCACATGGTCTCAGTCGAGCCGGGTGCGTGTGAACAGAGCGCAGATCGCGAAGATCACAATCGCGAAGATGGCAAGGGCAGCGAGATCGGGCAGCAGAACCGACCAGACATTGCCGGCAAGAAACTGCGTCTGCAGAGTCGAGACGAAAAAGCGCGCCGGGATCGCGTAGCTGAAAAGCTGGAGCGCCAGTGGCATGCTGTCGAGCTCAAAGACGAAATTGGAAAAGTAGAACGCGGGCAAAAAGGCAAGCATCACCGCGACCTGCGCTGCCACGAGCTGGTTGCGGGTGAGCGTCGAAATGAGCAGTCCTTGGCCCAGCGAGCACAGCATGAAGAGTGCGGCTGCGAGCGAGAGCGCGAGAAACGATCCGCGGAAGGGAACACCAAAAAACGCCACGGCCACAAACACGGACAGCATGAACGAGCCGAGGCCCAGCACGAAATAGGGCACAAGCTTGCCCAGCAGCAGTTCGAGCGGAGCGACAGGGGTCGCAAGGAGCGCTTCCATAGTGCCGCGCTCCCATTCGCGGGCAACCACAAGCGCTGTGAGCAAGGCGCCGATTATGGTGAGAATGATCGCCACCGAGCCGGGGACCAGATAGTTGCGGCTCGAAATCTCGGCGTTAAACCAGACACGCGGCTCAATCGAGACGAGAGGCGCGAGCGGCGGTTGCCCGCGATCGAGCCATTCCTGCTCGAGCCAATTGATAACGAGCAATTCAATATAGGAGCCAACCAGTCCGGCCGTGTTTGGATCACCCCCATCGACCAGGATCTGGATCGGCGCCGCCTCTCCGCGGAGCGCAATTGCGCTGAAATCCTGTGGCAGGATGATGATCGCATCGAGCTCGCCCGCGGCCATGAGGGTTTCGAAGTCCTTTCGCACAGGCGCTGTTTCAATCTCGAAATAGCGCGTGTTGCGCAGCGACGCGACAAAGCTCTCCGTCTCTCCGGTCGGCTGTTCGACCACAACGCCGACCGAGAACTGCCGGGGGTCGAACGAAACCGCATAACCGAACAGGAAGATCAGCATGATTGGCAATAGGCCGGCAATCATGAGTGTGCTCGGGTCCCGAATAGCCTGCCGGGTTTCTTTGCGCATGATCGCTGCGAAACGCGAAAACCTCATGGCGCGTTTACCGCTTCGTTCTCTTCGACGAGAGCGATGAATGCATCCTCAAAGGTCGGGTTGGGCATGGTCGAGGAGGCCGCCTGCGCCTTGAGTTCGGCGGGAGTTCCCAAAGCGATCATCTGCCCGCGATATATGAGCGCAGCGCGGTCGCAATACTCCGCTTCGTCGAGAAAATGTGTCGTCACGATGACGGTTACGCCGTTCGTGACCATTGCGTTGATATGGGCCCAGAATTCACGGCGCGTACGCGGATCGACACCCGAGGTCGGCTCGTCGAGAAAAAGGACGTCAGGCTCGTGCATGACGGCGCAGGCGAGTGACAGACGCTGCTTGAACCCAAGCGGGAGCTGACCGGAATTCTCATCGAGCTTGTCCGTGAGGGCAAAGCTTTCGATCATACGCGCAATCATGGTACGCTGCCGCGCTCCGGTAAGGCCGTAAACACGTGCGAAGAACCGCAGATTCTGCATCGTGCTGAGATCGCCATACAGCGAAAATTTTTGCGCCATGTATCCGAGACGAGCCCGTGCCTCGCTCGCGGCAGTACGCAAATCGACACCGGCAATACGAGCCTCACCGCTGGTCGGCTTGAGAAGGCCGGAGAGCATTTTGAATGTAGTCGACTTGCCCGCGCCATTGGGTCCGATAAGCCCAAACACTTCACCTCGACGCACATCGAAACTGATTTCGGAAGCCGCAGTGAAGGAGCCGAACATCCGCGTTAGTCCGCGCGCCTCTACGGCAATCGCTATATCGTGGCTGCGCTCCGATCCACCCGCGAAAGGCGATTCGGCGCGAAACCCGCCGCCGATGAGATCGATGAACGCATCCTCGAAACGCGGCGCGACAGGTTGCAGCCGAGCTTCATCCCCCGCGCCAATCGAAGCCAGTGAGGGGGCATGCGCATTCTCGTTGAGCAACAGCCTGACGTCGCTGGCCTGGATTGTTCCATCCATCACAGCCTCGTGTTGGCGAGCCTTATTCAAAACGTAGCGCCGATCGCCCTCGATGCCCTCGATCATAAACACCCGGCCATCGACACGCGCGGCCAGATCGGCCGGCCGACCGTCGAAGATGAGATCGCCCTCGCTCAACACGAGCACAGTCTCGCATTTCTCGGCCTCATCGAGGTAGGCGGTTGCCCAAACGACCGTGATCCCTTCATCGGTCAGTCGGCTTACCATTCGCCAGAGTTCGCGCCGCGAAATAGGGTCTACGCCGACGCTTGGCTCGTCCAGCAACAGGAGTTCAGGTGTCACAACGAGAGCGCAGGCGAGCCCGAGCTTTTGCTTCATGCCGCCCGACAAGGCGCCTGCCAGTCTGCCGGTAAATGGCGCTAGGCCGGTAAAATCGAGAAGCCGCTCGAATGTCGCCTTGCGCGCTGATCCAACCAGTCCGCGCAGATCTGCGTAGAGATTGAGATTTTCCTCCACGCTCAGATCCTCGTAGAGGCCGAAACGTTGCGGCATATAGGCAATGCGCGCGCGCACCTCCTTCGCGTTGGCGACGGGATCGAAACCTCCCACGTCGATCCCGCCTTCATCGGCGCGCAGCAGTCCGGCGATCAGGCGCAAGAAGGTTGTCTTCCCCGAGCCATCGGGCCCCACCAGCCCGACGATGTGGCCCGATCTGATCTGTGTGCTCACACTGCGCAATGCCGGTTCGGCTTGCTTGGGGAACCGTTTGGTCAGGCCTTCGATGGTTACCAGAGCCACCACCCGTCAACGCCCGGGGGCGACGGGACGGACGATCACGGAGACCGGCATGCCCTGCTTCAGGATTCCGTCTTGATCTTCGGTACGCACACGCACCCGGTAGACAAGGCTGGTGCGCTGTTCGCGGGTCTCAACGGACTTGGGTGTGAACTCGGCTGTCGGTGAGATGTAGGCAATGCGGCCGGGAAATTCGCGGCCAGCCTCGGTCAACACTGTCGCGGGGATACCGATCTCGACGCGCTCGAGGTCGGGTTCCTCGATATAGGCCCGGATCCACATGGGCGAGGTGTGCGCGAGTGTGAATACGGTTTCGCCCGGCCCCACGATGGCCCCAACCTCGCGTGCGCGCGTCAGGATGATCCCGTCAGCGGGCGCGTAAAGGTTCGCGTCTACTAGGCGTTGCCGGGCGAGCGCAGCGGCAGCTCGCTCGGCTCCAAGCGCCGCGCGTCCTTGCCGGATTTCTTCGCGTCGGGGTCCCTCGCGGACAAGCGAGAGTTCTTCGAGCGCCGCCTGCCGCTGAGCGGCCGCGCGATCGCGCTGTGACCGCGCCTCGTCCTGGGTCTGCCGTGCGGCAAACCCGCGTTCGGCGAGGTGTTCGACCCTGTCCAGGGTTGCCTGGGCAACGCTCAGCGCGGACTCCGCTTCTGCAACCCGCGCTCTCGCCCGCTCGATCTCCTCCGGCCTGCTGCCCGATTCGAGAGCGGCGAGCGCTGCGGAGCGTTGGCTGGCACGCGCTTCGGCAAGCGCGATCTCGTTCTTGTAATCCTGAGGTTCAAGCGAGGCCAAAAGATCGCCACCTTCAATCCTATCTCCCTCATCGACCGCCAATCGGTCGATCCTGCCTGGAACCTTGAACGCCAGATTGACCTGACGAATATCGACATTTCCATTGAGTACCAGATGACCTTCTCGCTCATGCCGATCAGGCTGCATCAGCCAGATTGTCGCTGCCGAAGCGGCTAGCAATACGAGCAGGCCAATGCCGATGTAGACCTTCTGTCTGGATCTCATGATTCGCCTCCGGTCCTAGCATCACTAGGTTCCAGCAGGCCCAGGAGTTCGAACTCGGTGCAATGCCCTGCCAGCGACACGCTCGGTGCGTTCGGCGCGACAAAAACGGCGTAGTGCATTGCCCGCTCGATCATTCCGACAAGAACCCAAGCAATGAGTCGCGCCGGGAGATTTTTCACCAGGCCGAGCTGTTGGGCATCTTCGAGATACCGCGCGAGCGCGTCAGCGCCTTGCTCGAAATGTCGATTGATATGAGCGCGCTGCTCGGGCGGAAGCGCATGGCCCTCACGCAAGACCAGCCTGGTCAGAATATCATGCTTGCGGCCATACCGAATGATGGTCATCCAGATCTCCTCAACCTCGGCTGATAGCTGCTCTCCAGTTTGCAGCCGCTTGGCGGGATGGCGGGCAATGGTCTCCTCAATCAGTCCTGCAAAGAATTCATCGATAAGCGCGACAAACAGCGACGGCTTGTTTTCAAAATGCAGGTAAAAGGTCCCCTGCGCTACGCCCGCATTCGCGACGATGTCCGCGACGCGGGTTGCCGTATATCCGTGCTGAGTGAAAAGCCGGGCCGCGGCAGCTTTCAATTTTCTGGCGATGTCATCGGTCATTTGAACACCTCGGTGTGACTGACGCATCAGTCAGCGAGGTATTACAGACCTGCAGGGTTCTTTTTGGCCGTACTCTATGGTTGCCTTTAAGCGTGGGATAGTCCTTCGCACGCCCGCCCTGTGGCCGGATCGAGGAGACTGCGTAGCCGGGACCACTTATCCCGTAACGTTTGCCGGTGGCGGATTGGAAAAAGCCCGGTTTACGCGAAATCCGACAATCAGAGCCAGCAGCGTGAGCAACTGCGCGACTATTGTCTCGACAGTCGGGAAGAAGCCGAGTTCGGCGAGGCGCGGCAAGCCGGCAATGAAAGTGGCGGTAAGAACTCCGGCCTCCTGGAAAGCGCCCACG
The DNA here is from genome assembly GCA_947258465.1 of uncultured Erythrobacter sp. Classification (GTDB taxonomy): domain Bacteria; phylum Pseudomonadota; class Alphaproteobacteria; order Sphingomonadales; family Sphingomonadaceae; genus Qipengyuania. The sequence goes on along the minus strand of CAMYIQ010000186.1, from coordinate 61 downwards.
CCCTTGCCCGCGAGAATGACCGCAAGTATCGCAATCAGGATAGCACTGTAGCGGAAGAACT
>CAMYIQ010000185.1 GCA_947258465.1 uncultured Erythrobacter sp. | reverse complement strand
GTCGTGGTCAGCCTGGCCCCCTTCTTCATCGCAAATGCCGCCGTGCTGCGTGTGATCCGACTGCTCAGGATCGTTTCGATTCTGAAATTCAGCCGCTTTTCCGCCGCCATGCGCGAAATTGCGGGGGCGCTGAAGGAACGCAGCTACGATCTGCTGGTCTGCGCGACTTTGGCCTTCGTGCTCGTGCTGCTGGGCGCGGCGGGGCTCTACTGGATCGAAGGGTCGATCCAGCCGCAGGCCTTCGGATCGATTCCCCGCGCCTTGTGGTGGGCGGTCATCACGCTGACCACGGTCGGCTATGGCGATGTCTATCCGATTACCCCCGCCGGGCGCCTGATCGGAATGGTGGTGGCTGTCGGCGGCGTGCTGCTGGTGGCGCTGCCAACAGGGATCGTCGCGGCGGCTTTCAGCGACGCGATGCAGCGCCGGCGCGAAGCGGTTCGCCGGGCGCTCGAAGAAATCGAGACCAAGACCGACCTATGACCAAAGACCAGATTTTCGAGTTTTTCCGGCGGCTGGCGGAGGATAATCCCTCGCCCGAGACCGAGCTGGAATATGGCAATTGCTACCAGCTCGTGGTGGCCGTGGCGCTGTCTGCGCAGGCGACCGATGTCGGCGTGAACAAGGCCACGCGCGCGCTGTTCCGCGAGGTCGAGACGCCGCAAGCGATGCTGGAATTGGGCGAGGAGGGTCTGAAAGAGCACATCAAGACGATCGGCCTGTTCAACTCCAAGGCGAAGAACGTGATCGCGCTTAGCCAGTTGCTGGTCGACGAATATGGCGGCGAGGTTCCCGACACGCGCGAGGACCTCGTCCGCCTGCCCGGCGTGGGCCGCAAGACCGCCAATGTCGTGCTCAATTGCTGGTTCGGGCATGAGACCTTCGCGGTCGACACGCATATCCTGCGCGTCGGAAATCGCACCGGCCTCGCCAAGGGCAAGACGCCCGAACAGGTCGAGGCGAAACTCGAAAAACGCGTCCCCCAGCCCTTCCGCCTCGGCGCGCATCACTGGCTGATCCTGCACGGGCGGTACGTGTGCAAGGCGCGCACGCCCGAGTGTTGGCGGTGCAAGGTCGTGGATTTGTGCAGCTACCGCAAGAAGGTGCTGGAGAAGCCGAAGGGGCGCTAGGACCCAGTTAGATCACGACCGCACTTGCCACATTCACGAGCAGGCCAGACCGTCGTAATTGTGATGCCCAACCAATCTCGCATGAAAAGAGATCGCCCACAGGAAGGGCTCTTGATGAATAGTGAGCGCAATCCAAGAACCAAGAGCACACCCATAAATGGCAACGTGATTGCCATGACCGTGTCGAACGAAAGGTCGAGCAGCGATAGTATCGAGGGCACCCCCCAAATTACCGCCGACGCCGAAGCAAGCATCAGCCACATATGCTTCCGGCCCTTGGCATAGGGGCTAAGCGCGCTAGACATCATCCGCCGACACCATCTCTCTGGTATCGATTTCGCCCGTCATCACGGCCACCGTGGTCGCCACAGCCGCATCGCCGCTGACATTGGTGGTGGTGCGCATCATGTCCATGATCCGGTCCACCCCGGCCACGAAAGCGATCGTTTCCAGCGGCACGCCGACCGCGCCGAACACCAGCGCCATCATGATGAGGCCCGCGCCCGGAATACCCGCCGCGCCGACCGCGCCGAGCGTGGCGAGGATGGAGATGAGGAAATAGTCGCCCATCGACAGGTCGACCCCGAAGATCTGCGCGCCGAACAGCGTGGCAAGGCCGAGATACATCGCCGTGCCGTTCATGTTGATCGTCGCCCCCAGCGCGATCACGAAGCTCGCCACCGAATTCGAGACGCCGAGATTGCGTTCCGCACAGCGCAACGTCACCGGCAGCGTCGCATTGGAGCTGGCGGTCGAATAGCTCACCGCCATCGCGTCCACGATGCCGCGGAAGAAATCGCGCACCGGCAGACGCGCGAGGAACTTGATCATACTGCCATAGATCAGGACGATGATCAGCAGGCAGCCGAAATAGTTGAGGCCGACCAGCTTGGCGAGGCTGACCAGCGCATCCATGCCCAGCGTGCCCGCCACCCAGGCCATCAGCGCGAAAACGCCGAAGGGGGTCAATTCCATCACCAGCATGGTGACTTTCTGCATGATGACCGCGCCGCTATCGAAGATTTTCTGGACCGGCTCGCCGTCCTTGCCCGCCATCAATATGCCGATGCCGATGAGGAGCGAGAAGACGATTAGCGGCAGCACGGCGACATCGGCCATCACCTGCACCGGGCTTTCGGGCACGATCGAAAGGATCATGTCGACCGCCGTGGTTTCCTGCGGTTCGGGGGTCGCGCCCTTCTGGATCGCGCTGGTATCGACGCCTGCACCCGGCGCGACGAACGTGCCGAGCCCCAGCCCCAGCCACACCGCGATCTGCCCGGTAACGATGAACAGCAGCATCGCCCTGCCCCCGACCGCGCCGAGCTTACGCAGGTCGCCGATGGCGGCGACGCCCGCGACCAGGCTGAAGAAGATCAGCGGGACGACCAGCATCTTGATCGACTTGATGAAGAAATCGCCGATCCACTTGATGCTTTCCGCTTCCGGCCCCCAGGCCCAGCCGGTGAGAACACCGAGAATGAGCGCGGTCAGTACACGCTGCCACAGCGGAATTTCGAACCAGGTCTTCAGCATGCGGTGTTCTCTCCCATCGTTGCGGACTGGGCTACGCAATGCGCCGGTGGAAGGAAAGCACCAACTCGGCCTCCTCCCACAGCCGTCACCCCGGTCCCCGAGCCGGGGTCCCGCTTCTTCTTGAATTCGGGCGCAGGCAGCAAGTCAGCATGGCCCCGGATCAAGCCCGGGGTGACGTGGGATTAGAGGGCGAGGGCGGCGCGGGCCACGCGTGCATAGATGCGGCTCAACACTTCGAGGTCTTCCACAGCTACCGCCTCGTCGCGCTTGTGCATGGTTGCGTTGCACAGGCCGAATTCGATCACCGGGCACACGGCGCGCAGGAAACGCGCGTCCGACGTGCCGCCGGTAGTCGAAGGTTCGGGTTCGATGCCCGTCTCGGCCTTCACGGCAGCGGCGATGATGTCGGAGAATTCGCCCGGCGGGGTGAGGAACGGCTCGCCAGAGATGATCGGCTTGGCCACACCGCCATGCTTTTCCGCAATCGCCCCGACCTTTTCCGACAGCGAGGCACCCGAATGCTGGTCGTTGAAACGGATGGAAATCCGCGCCTCGGCCTTTGCGGGGATGACATTATGCGCCATGTTCCCGACTTCGAGATCGGTGATTTCGAGATTGGACGGCTGGAACCAGTCGGTCCCTTCGTCGAGCACCAGCGTGTCCAGCTCTGCAAGCATGGCGACCAGCTTGGGAATCGGGTTGTCAGCCAGGTGCGGATAGGCGACATGGCCTTGCGTGCCCTCGACCTCGAGCCAGATATTGACCGAGCCGCGCCGCCCGATCTTCATCATGTCACCGAGCCGGTTCACTGAGGTCGGTTCGCCGACGAGGCACAGATCGGGCTGGTGGCCGTGTTCGCGCATGAAATCGATCAGCGCGCGCGTGCCGTGCAGCGCGGGGCCTTCCTCGTCGCCGGTGATGATGAAGCTAATCGTCCCGGCATCTGCAGGCACCTTCGCCACCGCATCGACCATGCAGGCGATCGAGCCTTTCATGTCGACCGCGCCGCGCCCGTAAAGCAGTTCGCCGCGCTGTTCCGGCTCGAAGGGCTCGCTCGCCCAGCCGCTGCCGGGCGGGACCACGTCGAGGTGCCCCGCGAAGGCGAGGTGCTTCGAGCCTTCCGGACCGCGGCGAATGGCAAAGAGGTTTTCGACCGGGGCCTCGGGCGTACCTTCCGCGCCCTCGCCGCGGGTGAAGCGCGTCACTTCGAAACCGAGCGGGGCAAGCATCGCCTCCATCGCGTCGAACACTTCGCCGGTGGCGGGTGTCACGCTGGGCGCGGCGATCAGCGCCTTGGCGAGAGAGAGTGCATTGCTCATACTTCGTTTCCTGTCATCCTCCCTCCCCGTGGGGAGGGGCTTTAGTCTCGTCGTGGCAACGGCCCCGGTGCAAAGGCCGTGTCGAGATATTCGGCCATGCGCAGCCCGGCCTGCAGCACGCGGCGGCGCGCGATGGGGATCGAACGGTCGAGCAGGTCCTGAGCCAGCGCCACTTCGTTCGGCAATTCGCCCTCGCACGGATCGCAGCCGAACACCTGGGGATAGATGAAGCCGCGAGAGATCGCCCAGCTTTCGCGGCCCCAATCGGCGGCATTGCCACCTGCAAGCTGCGCGCGCTCCTCCGCCGAATAGCGGCGCACGATCGGCGGGTCCTCGCTGATCGCGCGCTCGGCCAGCGGGCCGTCCCAGATCCAGTGGAGGTTGAGGCCGGGCACGATACCGTAATCGGCGGTCCGGTCATTGCCGCCGCGATCGTCGTGGTCGCCCGAATGCAGCGGCATGTGGATGTCGCCGATGAAGTGGACGAGGAAAGCGAGCGCCTCGACGCGGACATTGGCGGGCAGGCTCTCATCGGCGAGAATGCGGTGGTTGCGCTCCACCTGCGCGCTCACGCAATTGCGGCCCGAGCAGTTCTTGCGCGCGTCATATTCCTCGGTGATCGGTTCGCTCTGGTAATGCCAGGCGAAGGTATGGCCCCAGCGCCAATATTGCCCCCGCAGGCAGTCGGGCCACACGCTCGCATCCTGCAACGTGTCGAGATCGCATTCGGGCGTGCCGAGCTGCGGCGATGCGCGCAGCAAACGCTCGATCCCGCTGCGGGTCTCGGGACGCACGTTCTCCAGCGCGATATCGGCGGTTACCGTATGCGCGTAAAAGCCCCAGGCCTGCGCCTGGGCGGGAAGCAGCAGCGCGGCCAGCGCCGCGAGCGCGCTCAGGCAATGGTTTCGTATTGCTCGATGACCCATTCTTCGCTTTCCGATGCGTTGACCCATGCCTGCATCCATTCGTGCTCCCACACCGCCTGCATGTAGGCAGCGGCGAAGCCGGGGACGGGGATCTGATAGCTGATGAAGCGCGAGACGAGGGGCGCGAAGAACACATCCGCCGCGCCGAAGGTCCCGAACAGGAACGGCCCGCCATTGCCAAAGCGGCTGCGCGCTTCCGCCCACAGGCCGAGAATGCGCAAAATGTCCGCCTTGCACGCTTCGCTCGGCTCGAAGCCGTCGAAGCGTTTGCGCACATTCATCGGGCATTCGCTGCGCAGCGCCTGATAGGAGGAATGCATTTCGGCGACCATCGAACGCGCCATGCCGCGCGCGACGTCGTCTTTGGGCCAGAACCGGTCGCGGCCGACCTTGTCGCCCAGATATTCGAGGATGGCGAGGCTGTCCCACACCACCGCTTCGTCGTCCCACAGGATCGGCACCTTGCCGCTGGAGGGCTGCGTGCCGCCATCGCTCGACTTGAGCTCGTTCCACGCCTCGCCGAACATCGGGACGGTAATTTCCTCGAACGACAGGCCCGATTGCTTCGCCGCCAGCCAGCCGCGCAGGCTCCAGCTCGAGTAATTCTTATTGCCGATGATCAGTTTCATACGTGCATCCCACCTTGCATGAGGCGGCGGTAGAGATTCAGTTTGGCAGTGTCGAGGCTGAACAGGCAGGGTGACAGTAGGTTACACCCCTGTCCGGCAAATCCTACTTATTACAGGATTGTTTTATATGCTATTTTCGCGAACAGGGTGACACATCGGGCAAGTTTTTCGTCGCGCTGATGGGTGCCGATTGGCGAGCGGGGCGACGGGTGGACTGTTCTACGCCGGCCGCCCTGTAGGAAAGCGAAAACCGCTATCGTCATCCCCGCTCAGGCGGAGATCCGGATACGGCCTGCAGCAATCGAATTGGTTTCCAATCGGCGCAGCCTATGCCAGCAAGCATCCCTAACCAGGCCCTGCCCACGCAGGGGCGACGGAGTAGAAATGCCGCTCAGACCCTTTCACCTCGCCTTTCCCGTCGACGACCTTGCCGAAGCGCGCCGCTTCTACGGCGAGACCATGGGCTGCGTGGAGGGGCGTTCGTCGGACGAATGGATCGATTTCGACTTTTTCGGCCACCAGATCGTCGCCCACCTCGCGCCGGGGCAAGCGGGCGACCGGGCGAGCAACCCTGTCGACGGCCACGGCGTGCCGGTGCCGCATTTCGGCATCGTGCTGACGATGGCGGACTGGCAAGCGCTGGCCGAGCGATTGCAGGCGGCGGGCGTGGAATTCGCCATCCCGCCGACGATCCGCTTCAAGGGCCAGCCAGGCGAACAGGCAACGATGTTCTTCCGCGACCCGAGCGGCAATGCGCTGGAGATGAAGGCTTTTGCCAGCGACGACATGCTGTTTGCCAGCTAGAGGCGCGACCAAGGGGGGAGTGAGAGTATGAAAACCTGGCGAGGATTGGGCCTGCTAGCAGCCGTCTTTCTGGGGGCGTGCGCGCCGACAGCGGGGCTCGAAGGCGGGGACAGCGCCTCTACTCCTGCGACGGAGAGAACGATCTTCGTCACACGTCACTTGCACAAGGCGCAAGGCGAGGACCCTCCGCTCAGCAACGAGGGCGCTGCAGCGGCGCAGCGTCTGGCGGATCTTCTTGCCGACAAGGGAATCGTGGCCACATTCGCAACGCCGACCCGGCGGGCGATGCAAACCGCCGCCCCGCTTGCGCAAAGGATCGGTGTGGCCGTTTCGGGTTACGATGCATCCGCGCCTGAAAAGCTGGTCGCCTCCGTCGCTTCTATCGACGGGTCGGTACTGGTCGTCGGCCACAGCAATACGGTTCCCGACCTGGTCACACGCTTCGGCGGGCATTCGCGGCCCGTCCTGACCGAACAGGATTACGGGACCGTTTTCGTGATCGATGGCACAGGTGAGGTCCAAGAGCTGCAAGTCGATTGAACTATCGACAGACCCTGCAGGGCGGGAGCCGGAGAGCGTTGGAAGGTTCGCGGACCGCCAGCTTGCACCGCTGTTTCTTCTGAAGCAGTCCTTCCACTGACGACCCTAACTGCGGACGTTGTTGGCGAACAGGCATTTCCCGAAAACCGACGTCAATCGTGTAGCTCGGCTTGAATCCGCTCGAACATCGACTTTTCGTTGAGAGCTTCCTCCAGCCGCTCAATGGAGGCTAGTACCTGCCCCGCATCGCGATCCAACTGTATCGCTGCCGCATCAAAAGCATCCCATATCGGGCGCATCTTGCCTAATAATTCGCTGCCGGAATTAGTGAGTTGAATAGTCCTGCGGCGGGCATCGTTCGGGTCGACAGTTGACCTGACGAGTCCGGCTTTCTCAAGCGACTTTCGCGACTGGCTCACCGATACATGCGTGATGCCTAGAGCAACAGATAGTTCGCTGACGCTCATTGGTCCATTGAGGTCGATTTGATTGATGATCCCAAACCATCTTTGCTCGAACCTTACTCCCAAGGAGCTATAGATTCGACCAGTGTCGCCATCAATCAGCTCAATCAAACGCCGTAATCGACCGCCTATAGCCGCTGCACCGACGACGCGAAGGTAGTCTGGCAGCTCATC
>CAMYIQ010000184.1 GCA_947258465.1 uncultured Erythrobacter sp. | reverse complement strand
CGATATAGATCAGGCGGGTACTGCACTGTATCTGACCGCGCTTGCCGTGCGATCGGGGCAGTCGCGGACCGCAGCCGTGCTGTCCACCAATCACCAGCAGACCGCCCGACTGGCATTGGGATTGCGGGCCGCAGGCCTCGATAGCGCGGATGTCGAACGCCAGGTGTTGCGCCTCGCGCCCAAAGCGGTCCCCCCGCGGGAGATCGCCAGCATTGCCGGCGAAGAGGCGCGCCGTTTGCTTGCCGAGTCGGCACTTCCGGGAATGGAATAACCATGGCAAGCGTTGGAACTCGATACGTTGCCCATGCCAGGGCCGATACCGATGGAAATCTGGTCCAGGCCGATGACCTCCTCGCGCAGCTCCACCAGGCTTGCGGTGGGAAAATCGGATCGCGGATCGCGATCCCCGAACTGCTCGCGTTGGTCGAGAAGGCTCTGCGTTTCGGCCTGAAGCTGGCTCGTCAGTTCGAAGCCATCGACGGCGAAAACCGGGTGACCGCCTGGGTCGAGATCGCCCCTGTCGCGGATGACGCGGGAGAGATGGCGGGTTGCACGATCGATGTCGTGAGTTGGCATAGCGAGGAATTGCCGCCTGAAAACGAGATCGAGGCGGCGCGGCGCCGGGTGGAGATCAATCGACATCTTGCGGATTGCACCGCGCGGCTCGATTCGAACCAGCGGCTTTTGTCGATCGAGACACAGGCTCCCGATCTGGCCGATTTTGCCGAACAGGCGCTGGCCGGGGCTGGAAAACCGTGGACCGACCTCGTCCGCCTGCCGGGCAATACGCATCGGCAGCCGCTGCATTGGCGTCTGCTTGACGGTGCCACGTGCGAAATAGACGGGTCGAACCGGAAATGGACGGCCCATCTCGAACCGCTGGGTCAGCCGCAACCAGGCAGCGCCGGTTTCGTTCTTTATCTGACCGCCGAGCGCCCGCTTGCGGAGGGGGGTGGCGATGGAGACCCGGATGATGGAGAAGCGCCATCCTTCGGCAGAGACCTCACGCCCGTTCTGCGGCAGCCGATCAATCGTATCATCGCCAATGCCGAAACGATCCGCACCAAGCTCGCCGGGCCTTTGGCCGACGAATACAGTTCGTACGCCGCCGATATCGCGACCGCAGCGCAGCACCTCCTTGCGCTGATCGACGACCTGTCGGATCTGGAAGTCGTGGAATCGGAGGATTTCACGACCGCACCCGACCGTATCGAACTGGCCGACGTCGCCCGCCGGGCTTGCGGCATATTGGGCGTTCGTGCTCGCGAGAAAGGGATCACGCTTGTTGCGCCGCCCGAGGGCGAAAGCCAGTTGGCGATCGCCGAATTTCGGCGTGTGCTGCAGATACTGCTCAACCTCGTCGGCAATGCGATCCGCTACTCCCCCGAAGACAGCCAGGTATGGATCCGGCTTGACCGGATCGGCAATCGCGCGCTGATAACCGTCGCCGATCAGGGACATGGGCTCGAACCGGAGCAGCAGGAGCGCGTTTTCGAGAAATTCGAACGCCTCGGGCGCAGCGGAGATGGAGGATCCGGCCTCGGCCTCTACATCTCGCGGCGGATTGCGCGCGCCATGGATGGCGATCTGACTGTGGAAAGTGCGCCGGGGCAAGGCGCGCGGTTTACGCTTTCCGTTCCTGCGGCAGAGGATTTGCGCAAGGAACCGCGCGACGGCCCGACAATACCGAAACCGCGCGACGAAGGCTAAGCGATCCGCCTCCATCGCAGATAGGAAAAGGGGCGCCGAATGGCGCCCCTAACCGTCTCCAAATTGCCTTGTCAGCGTTGGCCGATGGGCACGTAGTCGCGTTCGGTCGGGCCGGTATAGAGCTGCCGCGGACGACCGATGACCTGAGCGGGATCGGAAATCATCTCATTCCACTGCGCCACCCAGCCGACCGTGCGGGCGAGGGCAAAGAGCGCGGTGAACATGGTTGTCGGGAAGCCGATCGAGTTGAGAATGATTCCGGAATAGAAGTCGACGTTGGGGAAGAGCTTCTTTTCCTTGAAGTAATCGTCGTTGAGCGCCAGCTCCTCGAGCTGCAACGCGGTTTCGAAGACCGGGTCGCTCACATTCAGCGCCTCGAACACTTCGCGCAGCGTCTGCTGCATCACCGTCGCGCGCGGGTCGTAGTTCTTGTAGACACGGTGGCCGAAGCCCATCAGGCGGAACGGGTCGTTCTTGTCTTTGGCGCGCTCGATATAGTGCGGGATGCGGTCGGGCGAACCGATCTCCTGCAGCATGTTGAGTGCCGCTTCGTTGGCCCCGCCATGCGCCGGGCCCCACAGGCAGGCAATGCCGGCCGCGACGCAGGCGAACGGGTTCGCGCCCGACGAACCGGCAAGGCGCACGGTGGAGGTCGAGGCGTTCTGTTCGTGATCGGCGTGGAGGATGAAGATCCGGTCCATCGCGCGTTCGATCGCCGGGTGGATTTCATATTCTTCTGCCGGCACGCCGAACGTCATGCGGAGGAAATTGCCGGTGTAGCTGAGGTCATTCTTCGGCTGGAGGAAGGGCTGACCGACCGCATATTTATACGCCATGGCCGCAATCGTCGGCATCTTGGCGATCAGACGGTGGCTGGCGATCTTTCGTTGTTCGGGATCCGAAATGTCGGTGCTGTCGTGATAGAACGCAGACAGCGCGCCGACCACGCCGCACATGAT
>CAMYIQ010000183.1 GCA_947258465.1 uncultured Erythrobacter sp. | reverse complement strand
GATACATATGCGTGGAAACTGCGCAAACGGATGCAGCGCCGCCCCGTGCAAGGGGCAGCGCTAATGGAATTGCGCACCCAACTCCGCCGGGCGGCCGGCTATTTCGCCTGCAACGAAGCGTTGGTCCACGGCGAGCGCCGATTCAGCTTTGCCGAAGCGTGGTCGCGGGGGGTGCGGCTTGCGAACGCGCTGACGAACGCGGGGCTGCGGCCGGGCGACAAGATCGCCACGCTGGAGAAGAACTCGATTGAAGCGGCTGACATTTTCCTCGCGGCAGCAATCGGCAATTTCGTTCGTGTACCGCTCTATGCCCGCAATCGCCGAGAATCCCATGCCCATATGATGCGCAACACCGACTGCCGGTTAGCGCTCGTTGACAACGCGCTCTTGCCCGAGGTCGCGGGACTCGAGACCGAATTGCCCGACTTGAAGCGACTGATCGTGCGCGACGGGACTTACGAGGAATGGCTCGCCCGGGCATCTGATCAGGATCCGGACCCTACCATCTCGCCAGATGATTATTGCGTTATCCGTCACACAGGGGGCACGACCGGTGCGCCGAAGGGCGTCGCCTATACCCATCGCACGTGGATGACTTGCTGCGCTGGCTTTCTGGAGGTGGGACCAAGACCTGATCCAGGCGCGACGGTATTGCATGTGGGGCCACTTTCGCACGCCTCCGGGTTCATGTTCTCTCCCTATTGGGCGGTGGGTAGCCGCAACATTATGGTGGAGGCGTTTGACCCGGCAAGCTTCCTCGAGATACTGGAACGCGAAGAGGTCGGCTATGCGTTCGTCGCTCCGACCATGCTCAACGCAGTTGTTCACCACGGCAATCCGCGTGGGCACGTTTTTCCGCGCTTGAGATGTTTGCTCAGTGCTTCTGCGCCAGTTTCCGAAGCGACGTTGCGTAAGGCCCGCTCGATTTTCGGAGACGATGTGTTGCACACCGCTTACGGACAGACCGAAATTCTGCCGGTGACTGCCCTAGGCCCAAAGGAATGGTTCGGCGAAACCGAAGGATCGACGCCGCTCCAATCGGTGGGTCGGGCGATGAGCTTTGTTGATCTCGAAATCCGTGATGCCGACGGTCGCGCTCTTGGGCCTGACGAACCCGGAGAAATTGTCGCCCGGTTCGAAAACGGCCAGATGCAAGGCTTCTGGAACGATCCTGAGGAGACCGCGCTACGCCTCGTCGACGGCTGGGTAAAGACTGGCGATATTGGTCGCATCGACGCAAACGGGTTCCTCTATCTGCTCGATCGCGCAAACGACCTGATCGTGTCGGGAGGATACAACATCTATCCGGCCGAAATCGAGAATGTGATCGCCGATCATCCTCAAGTGATTGCCGCCGCCGTATTCGGTATCCCTCATGAAAAGTGGGGCGAAACGCCGCTTGCGCTGGTCGTGGTCGCGCCCGGCACTGAATTGCCAGAGCAGGAAATAATCGATTTGGTTAGCGAACGGTTGGGTTCGTTCAAGAAGCCCGGCAAGGTCGTCTTCACCACCGAACCTCTGCCGCTCAGCAACGTCGGCAAAGTGCTACGATCGAAACTCCGAGAGCCTTACTGGGCGGGGCGGGCCAGCAGAGTTTCAGGCGCATGAGGGCAACTTCTCCTGACTCAAAAGTGGCAGACCTCGTGTCGCTCGACGCCATCACCGTTGAGAGGCGTGGCGCGGCTTTTTGGGTGCACCTAAATCGTCCAGATGCGCTGAACAGCCTGACGTTGGAAATGGCCCGCGATCTTGAGTTGGCGATCGAGACGGCCGAGGCCGATCCCGCGGTGCGGGCATTCGTCATCACCGGGACGGGACGCGCCTTTTGCGCCGGAGCCGACTTGGCCGCGCTCAATGCTTATGGTGGGTCGATCATGGAACCACTGGAGCACTTCCTGGCGGAACTCGGGCGCGTGCTCAGGCGGATCGAGTTGTCGCGCTTGCCGGTCCTTGCCGCGGTCAACGGATTGGCGCTTGCCGGCGGGCTCGAACTCGTATTGTGCTGCGATATTGTGGTGTCTGCCGAAGACGCCAGGTTCGGTGACGCGCATGCCAACTATGGCCTTCTGCCAGGCGGTGGCGGCTCGATCCGCCTTCCCCGCAAGATCGGACCGGCGCGCGCGACCTACCTCATGATGACGGGTGAATTCGTCTCCGCGAGGGAGATGGAGCGTGCAGGACTTGTGAGCAGGGTGGTGCCAGCGGAGGCGCTCGTCGATTCAACGCAGGCGGTGGTGGAAATGCTCGCCGCCAAGAGTCCCCTTGGGCTTGTGCACATCAAGGAGTTGGCCGCAATCGCTGGAGATTGCATCCTCGAAGATGGCCTGCGCCAGGAACTCGAGATCATCGGAGCCTATGCTGCCTCACACGATCTGCGCGAGGGACTAGCGGCGTTCGCAGAGAAGCGCGAACCGGAGTTCAAAGGAAAATGAGCGACATCTATATCGCCGGCGTTGGCATGACGCAGTTCGGTCGGCAACTCGACCGCAGCCTCAAGGACCTGTCGGCGGACGCCTGTGCTCGGGCTTTCGCCGATGCCGGATGCGGCCGGGAGGACATCGAGGCGGTCTTCTTTGGCAACTGCGTGCAGGGCCACATGGAAGGGCAGGACATGATCCGTGGCGAGCTCGTAGCACGCGCGGTTGGGATGCAGGGCGTGCCAGTTGTCAACGTTGAGAATGCCTGCGCCACAGCCTCGACGGCGGTCGCGATGGCGACTGCTTATGTCCGGTCGGGTATGGCGGACATCGTGCTCGCGCTCGGCGCGGAGAAGATGTGCTCGCCTGACAAGGCCTTGATGTTCAGCGCTTTCGATGGGGCGTGGGACGTGCACGAGACGGAGTGCAGCCGCGAGACACTGCTCGCTATGGGCCAAGGCGTTGAGGTGCCAGAAGGGTCGGTGTCAAACCAACCCTACAGCGTATTCATGGACATCTACGCTGCGATGTCGCGCGCCCATATGCGCACTTACGGATCAACGCAGGCGCAGATCGCAGCGGTGTCAGCCAAAAACCACGTCCATTCGACGCACAACCCGCTCGCTCAATACCGCAAACCCTACACGGTAGAGGCCGTGCTGGCCGCACCGCCAATCGTGTTTCCGCTGACACTGCCGATGTGCTCACCGATCAGTGACGGCGCTGCGGCTGCGGTGATCTGCAACTCGGCAGGCTTGCGCAAGCTGGCGGTGTCTGACGACAGGGCAATCCGAGTACTTGCGTCGGTGCTCCAGACCAGTGCCGAGCGCGACCCTTACGACTATGATCGGCACGTCACAAGGCTGGCGGCAATGCGCGCCTATGCGATGGCGGGGCTCGGCCCGTTAGACGTCGACGTTGCGGAAGTGCACGACGCGACGGCGATGGGCGAGATCATCGAAATTGAGGCTCTGGGCCTCGTGCCGCCTGGCGAGGGAGGGATTGCTGCTGAGCGTGGCGACACCGTCATTGGCGGCCGCATCCCCGTAAATCCGTCGGGCGGCCTCGAATGCAAAGGGCACCCGATCGGCGCGACGGGTCTCGGTCAGATCTACGAACTGGTGTCGCAACTGCGTGGCGATGCCGGCGCTCGCCAGATCGAGGGAGCGCGGGTCGCGGTAGCGCAGAATGGCGGCGGGGTTCTGGGCGTGGAGGAAGCCGTCGTCGCAGTCACCATCCTTGGTCGTTAAGGAGCGGATAATATGGATTTTACACCCACTGACGAGCAGCGGATGGCAGTCGAGAGCATTCGGCGCTTCCTCGACGAAAAGCTGGAGCCTGAAATTCGCGCTCACGGCGAATGCTTCATCGAGCGGCCGTTGATGCAAAAATGGACCAGCGAACTTGCCGCCTTCGGTCATATCAGTGCCCCGCACCGCGAGGAATGGGGCGGCCTCGATATGGGTTGGCTGACGCATCTCCTGATCTTCGAAGAGATCGCTTATTCGTCGCTTGATGTCGCTATTCCAGGTTTCATCAACGCGGTCGGCGCCGAACTGATCCGGCGTAGCGCGTCACCTGAAATCCAGCAGCGTTACCTGCCCGGCTTGGTCGCCGGCGAGCTCTTCGTCTCAATGGGCATTTCCGAGCCGGACGTAGGCTCAGATGTGGCGGCGGTAAGAACGCGAGCCATTCGCGACGGCGACTATTGGGTGATCAACGGCGAAAAAACGTGGATTACAAGTGGCGCATATTCGGACCTACTTATCTGCACCTGCCGGACCGGAGAGAAGGAGATCAGCCACATCCTGGTCGATCGCGCCGAAAGTCCCTATGAAGTGCGCGATATCGAAAAGATGGCACTGAATGGTCAGTCGACCGCGCAGATTTTTCTTACCGATTGCCGCGTGCCTGCGTCCAACATGCTGGGCCAGCCAGGCGATGGACTACGAAACACGTTGAAAGTCTTTGAGATCGCGCGCTGCCACATGGCAATGTGGAGCATCGGTATTGCACGCCGCGCGCTGGACGAAGCGATCGCCTATTCGAAGGAGCGTTCCCAGCATGGCCGCAAGCTTGCGGGTCATCAACTGATCGCCGACAAGCTTGCAACCATGGCAACACGGATCGACGCGGCGAGGCTACTGGCGCACCGGGCGATCTCGCTGGTCGACGCCGACGTGCGCGCTGAGGCTGAGTGCGCGATGGCCAAATGGTATGCTACGGAGATGGCGATTGGAGTGACGCGCGATGCACTTCAGATCCATGGTGGCAACGGCGTTACGCGTGAGTTCATCGTAGAACGGCTCGTGCGCGAAGCGATTATCTGCCCGATCCCCGATGGCACGACGGAAATCCAGAAGCTCATCGTCTCGCGCGCGCTGACAGGCGTCGCCGCGTTTCGATAACAGAAGGCGCCACCCGATGCACGAAGAACTAAGATACGACGACAAGGTGGTGATCGTAACCGGTGCGGGTGGAGGGCTCGGCCGCGAGCATGCGCTAATGTTCGGCAAACGCGGTGCAAGGCTGGTTGTCAACG
>CAMYIQ010000182.1 GCA_947258465.1 uncultured Erythrobacter sp. | reverse complement strand
GCATCATTGCCACGACTTCGCTGCCCGAGGCGGTCATGGCATCGGAAATCGATACCGCGGCCTCGACATACCCACCCCGCGGCGTCAGTTCTCCCAGCGTGCCCCTTGCGGTTCCCTGCACCAATACGCGCACGGTTCCGTCCGGCAGCTTGAGAAGCTGCAGGACCTGCGCGACCACACCGACATCGAACAGATCGTCCCGTTCGGGATCGTCGCAACCGGGATCTAGCTGAGCAAGCAGGAAGATGTCCTTGCTGCCTTCCATGGCCGCCTCAAGGGCGGCCACCGATTTGTCGCGCCCGACGAACAGGGGGACCACCATGCCCGGAAAGACCACGATGTCGCGCAAAGGAAGGAGGGGAAAGGTCTGTGTCATGTCTCAAATCCATTGGGGCCGGTCTGGCCATTGCCTGGAATATGGTGAGCCCTGTCCCACAGCGCAACGCCAGCATCCAAAGTCATGTGGATGACGCGAAATTACAATCCGGATCGCATAATTATCATTTATTAACCTCTGACGGAGGGGCGAGGAAATATCAATTTCCTTTTGGAGTCAGGATGATGTTCGATTCGATGGTATGCAGAATCAGTAATCATCGTGTGAATCGTCGCCGAGTTTGGCACGATGGGGTGAACTTTCGCACGAAATGCACACGATGTGAGACGCCTCTGATCCGCGATGCCCGGGACGGATGGCGACGTTTCGACGAAGAGCGCGATCTCGCGTTCAAGCGCCAGCCTCACCCGCGCAACGCATAGGGGGCGGATATAGCCGTCAGCATCTCGGACCGGGATGCTGACGGCCATTCCTGTGGTTTCATAGGAGACGAAACTCCCCGGCGCCCTGCGCATGCATCGCTGCATGCCCACCGCATGAATGCAAGGTCCATGTCCACGCGAGAAAGACCGCGAACCGCGAGGCGGGCGCACGCGAAATCGATATGCGTGGCGTTTTGGAACGGCGCAGTATTCGGGGCGAGGTGAAGCGGGCTGCCTATTCTCACAGACTTGCAGCCTCAGCCACCCCTGCCGCCTCACATGCCGGGAAGCTTGAACCCCGGCGGCAGGCCGACATCCTGCTGGATCTTGGCCATTTCTTCGCCCGATACGCGGTCTGCCCGATCGCGCGCATCGTTGAACGCCGCCGTCACGAGATCTTCGACGATCTGCTTCTCTTCGGGCTTCATCAAGCTTTCGTCGATCGACACTCCGATGATACGGCCGCGCGCGCTGGCACGCACCTTGACGAGGCCACCTCCGGCCGTCCCTTCCACTTCGATTTCGTCAAGCTTTGCCTGGGCATCGCCCATCTGTTTTTGAATGGTTTCCGCAGCCTTCTGAGCCTGCGCGAGCATCTCTTCCATGTTCATGCTTTTCTACTCCATGGTATTTCGCGGCGCTTGGGGGGTGCGCCGTCGTCTTCGATCAATTCGGCATCGGGAAAGGCGTCGAAGGCGGCCTTTACCAGCGGATGCGCACGTGTGGCAGCGGCAGCGGCTTCACGCTCCGCCTGCTGCACCTCGACCAGCGACGGCTGTCCAACCCCGCCGGACACTTCTTCCACCGTCCAGCGCTTGCCAGTGTGGCGGTGCAGCGTTTCTTTCAGCACAGGAGCGATATCGTCCGAAAACTTGGCGTCGCGCCCGTATCGCAACACGCCATCCTCGAGTTCGACCACACGCACTTGCAAGCGCATGATGCTGGCTTCCTGCATCAGGCCGGATGCGTCAATTGCCTCGACAAGGCGCTCCCAATCGAGTGACGCCCGCGGCGTATCGCCGGGCACGGTATCCGATCCCGCCGGCGCGGGCACGGGCCCCGCCTCGGCCAGCGCTTCGATTTTCTTCGCGAGCCTGCCGGGGTCGGGCATCTGTCCGGCATGCAGGGTGCGCAACAGCGCCATACGCAATGCGACCAGGGGATCGGGCGCTATGCGGACCTCTTCATGTCCCTTCAGCAGCAACTGCCACAGGCGGTGCAATTGCGCCACCGGGACGCGGCTGGCCCAGTCCGCAAGCTGGCCGCGTTCGTCGGGGCTGACTCCCTCGGGTTCGCTGCCAGAAACCTGCGCTACAGTGATACGGTGAGCCAGGTCCATCTGGGCGCGCATAAGCGCCAGAGGCTCGACGCCCAGCGCATACTGCTCGTCGATCGCGTCGAGAAGCGCCTTGCCCTCGCCCCCCAGAATATGCGCGAAGAGCCTACGCTGTGCACCCTTGTCTGCAAGGCCAAGCATGTCGCGCACACGCTCCGCGGTGACTTTGCCTTCCGTATCCAGATCGGCATGGGCGATCGCCTGATCGAGGATCGACAGTCCATCGCGGACCGAACCCTCGGCCGCATTGGCCACGATATGCAGCGCTTCGGCATCGGCCTCGACACCTTCCTTGCGGCAGATTTCGGCGAAATGGCTCTCGAGCAATTCGACCGGAATGCGCCGCAGATCGAAACGCTGCGTGCGGCTGAGAACCGTGACGGGCAGCTTCTCGACCTCGGTCGTCGCGAACAAAAGCTTCACATGCGCGGGCGGTTCTTCCAGCGTTTTGAGCAACGCGTTGAACGCATTGCGCGACAGCATGTGAACTTCGTCGATGATATAGATTTTGTAGCGTGCCGAAACCGCCGCATAACGCACCGCTTCGATGATCTCGCGCACATCGTCGACGCCCGTGTGGCTCGCGGCATCCATCTCGATCACGTCGATATGGCGGCCTTCCGCGATCGCACGGCATGGCTCGCATTCCCCGCAGGGGCTGATTGTCGGGCCACCCTGCCCATCCGGCCCGATGCAGTTGAGCGCCTTGGCGATCAGGCGCGCGGTCGAGGTCTTCCCGACCCCGCGCACGCCGGTCATCAGAAAGGCATGTGCCAGCCGGTCGCGGGCGATGGCATTGGCCAGCGTGCGCACCATCGCTTCCTGGCCGATCAGTTCGGCAAAGGTTTGCGGCCGGTACTTGCGAGCCAGCACGCGATAGGGCTGCGCGGGATCGGTGGCGGGAGGCGCGGCTTGGGTCTCGACGGGAGCAGGCTTTGGGGCCTCGGACTCTGCGGGTGCAGCAGGCGCAGGTTCCGACGCATCGCCGAACATCGAGTTCTGCCCCGCCGCCTCTAGCTCGGCGGCAGTCGGCGCATCGTCCTGCGCGTCGGCCTCCCAAGGAAGGCTGTCAGAATTCTTCGGTGAATCACCCATGTCCGATTAGGTAGGCGCAGGGACGCCGAATGTCATGGTGTGGTCAGTGGAAAGATGTGCGCGTCGCCTCGATAGTTCCGACGACGTCGATCTGAGGCTCATTCACACACAAAAATTCGACGCAGTCATTTCCGGTAATCAGTAGATGGGAAGGTCGATCACCGTTCATGAATGCGCTGAGAGAGCGCTGCAATTCAGAACCGGTGAGCCTGCATGTGGCAGTTCCGGTTTCGTCCTCCCAAACATCAATTTGCTCGAGATCACGTTCATCATGGATCCGAACAGTGTTGGCATCGGATCGAATCCGATAAACCTTCCCGTCGACCTCATTGAAGACTGTTATTTCGCTCTCATCGTGAACAGTCGAAAAATCCGAGAAATCGAAGTGGGAGCCGTCGGCGTAGGTCACGAAGGCCTCTGACGGGTAGTTCACACGCAAGAGATGCAGACGGTCGGGGTCGACGCTCTCGAACGGGGTAGCCCAGCGGCTTGCCACAACACGCGTTTCGTCAGTCATGTGAGGGGTATAAGGAGCCGGCCGACCCGCCGCAATCCACCTGGGCTGCTTCCTTCCGGACCTGACCCGGTGAGCGAACGCTAACGTCCGACCGACTCCCGAAGCGCCATATGGCGGTATGTTGGCACAGTTTCAAGCTCTCAGTCATTGCGAGCAAGGCGAAGCAATCCAGTCCTGTGCTTACCGGATTGCCGTGTCGCCTTACGGCTCCTCGCAATGACTAAGAGCTACCGAAAATTATCGGAGTAAGCCTGGAGCTTGAGGCTCTTCGGGGGCGGCGCGTGCACACGGGCAGATACGCCATATTTTTCGGCATAGGCCTTCGCCTCATCCTTGCTCGGGAAGGTCAGCAAGACCTGCGTCTGGGTATCACCGCTGCCCGTCCAGCCCATAAGGGGATCGGCGTGGCGCGCTTCGGACTGCTCGAATTCGAGCACCCATTCGTCGGTGCGGGCCTTGCCCGATTGCATGGCGTTTTTCGGTCGCTGGTAGATTCTCGCGGTCATGAAACTAGCCTGTAATTCAACCTTCCGAACGTGAAAAGGCGTTCTTCGTTTTCAAACTGGGCTTTTCCGCCCAAGGTTCCTCGGGCCAGCGGTGTTTCGGGTACCGGCCCTTCATATCCTTGCGCACATCCGCCCAGCTTCCCCGCCAAAAACCGGGCAGGTCGCGAGTCGACTGGATCGGACGCCCGGCGGGATTGGTGAGCTTTAGCAAAAGCGGCGTGTCGCCGACCATCGGGTGCCGCTCCAGCCCGAACAGCGCCTGTACGCGCACTTCGACGCTGGGGGCATCGTCGCCGGTATAATCGATACGGTGCCTCGTGCCCGCGGGCGAGGTGAATTCGCGCGGCGCCAGCCGGTCGAGCCGCTGGCGGCTGTCCCAGTCGATTTGACCCAGCAGAGCATCGACCAGTTTTCCCTGGGATAGGCCGAGATCACGCCGACCTTGCAGCAGGGGCGCCAGCCAGACCTCCGCGGTGTCTGCCAGCCCTGCGCCTGTCAGCCCCTCGACGCCGGCGAAACGCGCGCGAGCCAGCAACTCGGCAGGAAGCAATTTTGCCGGGTTTTCCAGCGCCTTTTCCACAAGCATATCCACAATTGCCTGGGGATCGGGCGCGGGGTCCGGCCCACGCGCAAGCGTGATCGCGCCGAGCCTGCGTTCGAGCAGCGCCTCGGCGCGCTCTCCGGTCCAGCGGAGCACCTGCCTGCGCTCGATCCGGTCGGGCAGCCATCGTTCGATATCGATTTCCTCGAGCGCGATAGCCGAGGTAATCCGCGCGCCTTTCGCCTGCCCCTGCGCATCGCCGATAACCAGAAACTCCGCCCGCGCCAGGGGCGATGCAGGGTCGAGCGCGAAACCGCGCCCACCGGCAGCGACCCAATTCTCTCCCGCTTTGTCACGGCGCTTGGCGATGAACTCCGGACGCCCGGCCGCGAGCAGTATTCCGGGTGAAGGCAGCGTGGTCGATTGCCGGTTATCGGCAAGTGCCCGGGCACGTTTCGCCCAGCGCCCGGCCAGCTTCCGACTCGCTTCCGCCCTCGCCCCGCGATCGGCATTCCAGCGAGACAGGCGCGCTTCGAGATCGTCGCCCCGCCCGCCAAGCCCGCGCTCCTGCAACAACAGGGCGATCCGCGCCGCCTGATCGGCCGCCCCATTCTCGGAACCGAACAGTACGGTCGCCGCTCCCTGCGGGTCGAGCGGGAGTTGTGCGAGCTTTCTCCCGCGCTCGGTGATCCGGCCATCCGCATCGAGCGCTGCCAACGCCGACAATGTCTGCTGCGCCGCGCCGACCGACGCGGCGGGCGGCGGATCGAGCCATGCCAGCTCCGCGGGGTCGGTGCTCCCCCATTGTGCGAGCGCCAGCACCAACGGCGCAAGGTCGGCGGTCAGCATTTCGGGCGGATCGTAGCGGGGACGTCCGCCATGGCCCGCTTCTTCCCACAATC
>CAMYIQ010000181.1 GCA_947258465.1 uncultured Erythrobacter sp. | reverse complement strand
TAGTGATCGTAAGCGCGAACTGGCGGTAGAACTCGCCTTGCAGCCCTGACAGGAACGCCGATGGGATGAATACAGCGGCGAGCACTGATGTGATGGCCAGGATCGGCCCGGTAACCTCGTCCATCGCTTTGCGGGCCGCCTCCTTTGGCTTTTCACCGAGCGCGATGTGGCGTTCGACGTTCTCCACAACGACGATGGCGTCGTCGACGACGATCCCGATCGAGAGCACCAGCCCGAAGAGCGACAACGTATTCAGCGAAAAGCCGAACATGTGCATGAGCGCGAACGTGCCAACCAAGGACACCGGCACCGCGACCAAAGGGATAATCGACGCCCGCCAATTTTGTAGAAACAGGACGACAACGAGAACGACCAGAAGTGTGGCTTCGAACAGCGTCACAATCACGGACTTCAACGATCCGCGTACGAAGACGGTTGGATCATAGGCGATGCGATACTCGACGCCCTCTGGGAAGTCTGCCCGCAGCCGTTCCATCGTCGAGCGGATTTCGTTCGATACGTCGAGTGCATTCGCGCCCGGGCTCATGAAGACCTGCATCGCGAGCGCGGGCTCACCGTTGAGCAAGCTGCGCATCGAATAGGCATCGGCTCCCAAATCGATCCTGGCCACGTCACGAAGGAGGGTGACCTGACCATCAGCGCCGCTCTTTACGACAATAGCGCCGAATTCTTCCTCCGAAGTCAGGCGTCCAAGCGCATTGATCGGCATTTGAAAGGCAGCCGTGGCGCCGGGCTGCTGGCCCACCGATCCGGCAGCAACTTCTATGTTCTGTTCCCGAATAGCCGCCACCACATCACCCGCGGTCAGCCCCCGTGCGGCGACTTTGGCCGGATCCAGCCAAGCGCGCATGGCGTACTCGCCTTCACCGCCAAGAACCACGTCACCGACACCCGGAAGGCGCGCCAGTTCATCGCGAACGTGCAGCGTCGCATAGTTCGATAGATAGAGCGGGTCGTAGCGCCTGTTGGGGGAGACCAGGTGAACGACCATCAGAACGTCCGGCGAGGTTTTCTGGGTCGTGACACCGATGCGTTGCACCTCTTGGGGCAACCTCGGGAGCGCACGCGAGACGCGGTTCTGAACCTGCACCTGCGCAAGGTCCGGATCGGTTCCTTGTTGGAAGGAAATCGTGATCTGCATGCGGCCATCGAGCGCGGCCTGCGAACTCATGTAGAGCATGCCCTCCACGCCGTTGATCGCTTGTTCCAACGGCGCAGCGACTGTCTCAGAGATGACTTTGGGGTTAGCGCCAGGGTAAAGGGCTGTAACCTGCACGGTCGGCGGCGTGACTGCCGGATACTCGCTGAGCGGGAGCCTCAAAAGCGCCAGGCCGCCCGCGATCAACATGAGGACAGACAAAACGACAGCGAAGATCGGGCGGTCGACGAAGAAACGAGGGAACTTCATCGGCGGGCCTCCGCGCCAGCAGGCCGCGGGGCCGCTTGCGCTGCCGGCACCTGCATCGGAACACGTCGAGGCGAAACCTGCATGCCGGGGCGCACAAGGCCTTTGACGATGACGACATCACCGGCCGTCAGTCCCGATCTCACCACCCGAAGGCCATCCACGATCGGCCCTGTGGTGACCTCGCGATATTCAGCTTTGTTGTGCTCACCGAGCACGAGGACGAAATTCTTGTCCTGATCGGAGCCGATCGCCTCGTCTGCAACGAGCAGCGTCTGACGCGCTTCGCCGCTCGCCAGCCGGACGCGTGCGAAAAGTCCTGGAGTAAGGTTGCCTTGCGGGTTCGGGATGATAGCGCGTGCTCGGATTGTGCCGGCACTTCTGTCGATCCCGTTTCCAAGAAACGCGAGCGTGCCTGCGTAGGGATGACCATTGTCGTTCATCAGGCCGACGGAAACCGGCAGGCGGGCTGTCCCGCGTTCTCCGCGCGCCTCGGAAATGGAAGCGAGATAGGTGGCTTCGTCGATGTTGAACTCGACGTAGAGTGGGTCGATAGACAGTATCGTCGTGAGAGGGGCGGCTTGTGCACCGCTGCCCACCACGTTGCCTTCGGTCACGAGTACGCGATCAACTCTTCCGGTGATCGGCGCGGTCACGCGTGTGAACGACAACTCAAGTCGGGCGGCGGCAACTGCGGCGCGCGCGGCCGCGACTCCGGCCTGAAGCGCACGGCGTTGGGAAGTCGCGTCGTCGAATTGTTTGCGCGAGATAGCGCCCGTCGACACGAGCCGTTCCGCGCGATCCAGTTCCGCTTGCGCCTGGCTGGCTTGCGCCTCGGCCTGCTGCTGCTGCGCTACCGCTTGGTCGAGCGCAACCTGAAACGGACGAGGATCGATCTGGAACAGCGTCTGGCCACGCCGTACCATCCCTCCTTCCGGCACGGCCACCGAGACGATCTGGCCGCTCACACGCGGCCGCAGTTCTACGGATCGGGGCGCTGCGAGTGAGCCGTTGAACTCGTTTGACGGCACGATGTCGCGGACTATCACCTTCGCTACCGGCACCGATGGCGGCTGTTGAACTGCAGCCTCTCCTGATTGGCCCGCAGAGGTATCGGAAGCGTCGCCACATGCGGCTACTGACATGGCCAGCGCAACAACTCCGGCCGTCGTGAGGATCACGGCTCTCTTTCGCATCGGTTTGCCTTTCTTCTCAGTCGCCTCCCTGCGTTCGCGGCGTGCGACTTCCCACCTGTTGCTGCGGTGGTGCGGTTTCCAAGGATGGGAAGGTCAAGAAGCTTTCGAGCCTTCCCGAAAATGGCATCAATGCCGGTGACGCTCGTTGCCGTGCTGATGAACGTCTGCGCACGATGCAGCCCCGTGATGCGCATGCGTGTTCGGATCATGCTCATGGTCGTGGCCGTGATTGTGATCGGTGGCCGCAGCGGCGTCCGGTGCGAGACTGCAGTTGTCCACGCGCGGGTTCCAATCCACCGCTACAGTGGCGTGCTCGATCTCGAAGTCTCTGCGCAGTGTCTGCTCGACGGTCTGCACTACAGCTTGCGCATCGGCATCGTCGGTCGGCCGAACGTGAAGAGTCGCCAGCACTCGGCCGGAGGTGATCGACCAGACGTGGATGTGGCTGACGGCGGCGACACCGGGCACTTTGTCGAGCAAGTGACGCTCGATCATGTCGGGCGTGGCGCCGTCTGGAGCGCCTTCCAGGAGGATATGCAGCGACTTTGCGGCCAGCTTCCACGCACTGCGGAGAACGAGCAGCGACACAACGACAGACAGGATCGGGTCGATCGGTGTCCAGCCAGTGGCATAGATGACGATGGCCGCGACCACTGCACCGACGGAACCGAGCAAATCACCCAAGACGTGGAGCGCGGCTCCCTTGATGTTGACGTGCTCGCTATCGCCGCGCGTCAGGATCCAGAAGACTAGGATGTTGACGAGCAGGCCTGCGATCGCGACGGCAAACATCGGACCGGCAAGAACCGGTGACGGCTCTTGGAACCTCTCCCACGCTTCGTATGAAATCCATCCTACGATGGCGAAGAGCGTCAGCGCGTTGATGAGCCCGGCCACGACTTCGAAGCGAAGGTATCCGAAGGTGCGCCGTGAATCGGCGGCACGCTGTCCAAACCGGAAGGCGGCATATGCAAGCGCCAACGCAGCTGCGTCAGTCAGCATGTGCCCTGCGTCGGCGAGAAGCGCCAACGAACCCGACAGGAGGCCCCCGACAACTTCCACCACCATGAAGGTGGCGATCAGCCAGAACGACAGGAGGACCTTGCGCTCGTTTTCACGGGTGATGGTGGGCATATGGTCGTGATCGTGACCGTGGTCGTGACCATGAGCGTGATTGTGGTTGTGTGAGTGCGCCATAATAACCTCTTAACACATTTACACATGAAGACATGTTCATATGTCAGATACATCAGTTTCCGGCATTGCGCCAGTCATATTGCGACAGTTTCGCTTACTGGCGGTTTGGCAGCCGCGCGAACCCAACCGAGGCTGGAGGGGGCAACTCGGTCCCGTCGGCAGGCTCTTCCAAATCGGCAAGGATAGGGCACTCAGGGCGTTCATCGCCCGCACAGCAGGCGACCAAGCTCTGCAGGGTGTCGGCCATCTGCTTCATTGCAGTGATGCGGTTGTGGAGGTCAGCGATTTGCCTTTCGGCAATCCGCTTAACGTCGGCGCTCTGGCGAGAGCGGTCGCGCCACAAGCTGAGCAACTCGTCGATCTCACTGACCGCGAAACCAAGGTCACGAGCACGCCGAATGAAGCGGAGCATGTGAACATCAGCCGGCGAATAGTCGCGGTAACCCGAGTCTCGGCGCTCCGCTTTCGGAATAAGACCGGTCGTTTCGTAATAACGGATCATCTTCGCTGAGACGCCTGACGCCTTCGCTGCCTGCCCGATGTTCATGCGAGAGCTCCTTTCGTCTCACTGCTTGCTGTGATCTTTTTAGCGGTTTCCGGGTGCGGAGCGAACCCACGCAGCCGTAGCGAGTTGCCGAGCACGAACACGCTCGACATGGCCATGGCCCCAGCCGCGAAGACAGGTGACAGCAGCATGCCGGCAAACGGATAAAGCGCGCCGGCCGCGACTGGGATGAGCGCTACGTTGTAGGCGAATGCCCAGAACAGGTTCTGACGGATGTTTCCAATAGTAGCTCGCGATAGCGCAATCGCCGTTGCTACTCCGTTCAGATGACCGGACATCAACACGACGTCGGCAGCCTCGATCGCAATGTCAGTGCCGGTACCGACAGCGAGACCGACATCGGCCGCAGCAAGCGCAGGCGCATCGTTAATGCCGTCGCCCACGAAGGCGATCTTGCCATATTGCGCCTCCAGGCGCGCGACGGCTTCGACTTTCCCATCTGGCAGCACCTCGGCGATGACCTCGTCGATCCCGACCTGGCGGGCGATCGCTTGCGCTGTCAGCTGGTTGTCTCCGGTTATCATTGCGACCTTCAAACCGAGCGCATGGAGCGCCTGGATCGCCGCCGGGGTGGTCTCCTTGATCGGATCGGCGACGGCGATGATTGCGGCGAGGCGTCCGCCGATCGCGGCATAGAGAGGCGACTTACCCTCCTGCCCAAGACGCTCGGCAGTCGCTGCAAAGGCGGCGACGTCGAGCCCAAGCTCGCGCATGTAGCGGTCGGCGCCGATCTGCACGACTTCGCCATCGACCTTCGCCTTGACGCCGAAGCCGGTGACGGATTCGAAGGCTGTGACCGCAGGCAGCTCAATGCCTTCGTTCGTGGCGGCGTCCACAATCGCGCGAGCGATCGGATGCTCGGATTTGTCCTCGACGGCCGCGATCGATCTCAGGATCGACGCGCGGTCGAAGCCCTCGTTGACCTGAAGATCTGTGAGCGCCGGGCGACCTTCCGTTAGGGTGCCGGTCTTGTCGACGGCAATCACCGTGGCATCCATCAAAAGCTGCAGCGCTTCTCCCTTGCGGAAAAGGATGCCGAGGTCAGCGCCGCGCCCTGTTCCAACCATGATGGCGGTCGGCGTAGCGAGCCCCATGGCGCAAGGGCAGGCGATGATAAGGACGGCCACCGCGTTCACGAGTCCGAAGGTCAATGCGGGAGACGGACCGAACCACAGCCAGGCTGCGAAAGTCAGCGCAGCCACAGCGAACACGGCCGGCACGAACCACATCGTCACCCTGTCTACCACTGCCTGGATAGGCAGCTTCGACCCTTGCGCTTGTTCGACCATGCGGATGATCTGCGACAGCATGGTCGCTTGGCCGACGGCCGTTGCGCGGAATGCCAGGGCTCCCTGCTGATTGACGGTGCCGCCTACGAGCCTTGCACCCCCGCCCTTGGCGACGGGTATCGGCTCGCCGGTGATCATCGACTCGTCGACATAGCTCTCGCCTTGGGTAACCTCGCCATCCACCGGAACACGCTCGCCGGGACGCACCTCAATGATGTCGCCATCAACGACCTCGTCGATGCCAATCTCGATCAGGGCGTCTCCTCGGCGGACACGAGCTGTCTTGGGTTGCAGTCCCACCAGTCGCTTGATCGCTTCGGATGTTCGGCCCTTCGCGCGGGCCTCGAGATATCGACCGAGCAGGATGAGCGCCACGATGACCGCAGCTGCCTCGTAGTAGACATTCACGGTGCCTATCGGCAGCAGTCCCGGCGCGAAGGTTGCGACTAGAGAGTAGGCGTAGGCAGCAAGCGTACCGACTGCCACCAAAGAATTCATGTCAGGCGCCAACCGCGCAAGCGCGGGCAGGCCCTTTTGGTAGAAGCGTATCCCTGGGACGGCCAGCACCAGCGTCGTCAGCACAAACTGGATGTACCAACTCGTCTGGGTGCCGATGGTCCCGGCAATTAGCGCATGAGCGCCGGGAATGACATGAGTGCCCATCTCCAGCAGAAATACCGGCAGCGCCAATGCGGCAGCGGTAAATAGATCCCGCTTGAGCGTGCGGAGCTCCGCGTCCTTCCGCTCGGCTGTGACCTCGTCGCCGGTCGCTCCTGCCCCACTTGGGCGCGCAGTGTAGCCGGTGTCGGCGACCGCTGTAATGAGCGTCTGCACATCGGCGGTGCCTCGCACACTCGCACGCTCGCTCGCCAGATTGACGTTAGCCTCCACAACGCCAGGAACGGCCATGAGCGCTCGCTCCACCCGCCCCACACACGAAGCGCAGGTCATCCCCTCCACGGCCAATTCGATCGTCTCGCTAGGTACGCTGTAACCCGCGTCCTCGATGGCATCGATCAATGCTTTTCGGTCGATCGAGTTATCCGCGCGAATGTCGGCGCATTCGGTCGCCAGGTTGACGCTAGCCGATCTGACGCCTTCAACTTCGAGGAGGGACCGTTCGATCCGCGCTACGCACGACGCACATGTCATACCTTCGATCGGCAAGCTGATGGCCGACTCGGCCGGATCGTTTGAATTCGCTTGGATTAGCGCTGCACTCATCGCTCGATATCCCACACCTCAGGACTGGAATACTCATGAAGATGAGGGTTCCAATCGTGGGAAGGTCAAGGTCAGGATGAGAATTATATCCGGCGACTTAAAGATCGTGCCGGGCTTGACCTTCCCACGATTGGAATGACTAGCTTGCAAGCCGTTGTGAAACATAACGGAGAAGCACCATGCAGTTCCACGTCGAGAATATGACCTGCGGATCGTGCGCTAAACACGTGACGCAGGCGATCACTGGGCTCGATGCCAACGCCAAGGTCGAAGTGAGCGTCGCCGAGAAGCGGATCACGGTAGACAGCTCGGCGACCTCGGAGGCGATCCAGGCTGCGCTGGGCGCGGCGGGCTACCCCGCGCGCGCGCGCTGAGCCGGAAGGCCAACTCATGAATAAGCTCACGCCGATATTCATCGCCGGCGCGCTCCTTCTGGTCGGTGCGATGATCTTTTTGCAGTCCCGTATGGACCCTCGGGACAATGGAGTACCAACGATGCACGCTGGACATAGCGATCCCGAAAAATCGGGTAACGAAGTGGTCCGCGACTATCAGGTCGCGAACGATAAGATGCACGCCGATATGGCGATCGAGTTCAGCGGTGACGCGGACGTGGATTTTATGCGGGGAATGATCCCGCACCACCAAGGCGCGATCGACATGGCCCACGTTGCCCTCAAACATGGCACGGACCCGCAGGTGCGCAAGCTGGCTCAGGAGGTCATCACAGCTCAGGAAGCCGAGATTGTGATGATGAGAGAATGGCTTGCCGCACGCGAGCGCTGATCGGCAGTTCGGGTTGGCGGTTCGGCGGCCGGCAGTCACTTGGACATGAGGTGCTCGCCGACATGGTTGGCCATGTTGGCGAGCCTGGGTCCACACGCTTCGTTCACTTAGCGGACGCAAACCAAGACTTCCGCATTTCGGCGATGGCGCCGCCGCGGTTTGGCCCATCACCGCCTCACCGAATCTGCGAACAAGGCCGCTTTTCAGCTGATTGCGTTGGTCCGCTCGAGCTCAAGGCACCCTTCAAAAGACGTTCGCCGCGACCAACCAGGCAGCGACCGTCACAACGAGCACCGCGACGATCGCGTGCGGTGTCAGCTCGCGATACACCGCACGTTCGCTGCCCGAGGCACCTGCGAGAGAGCATGCGATGGCCATGCGGACCGGGGAAATCAGATTGAGGGAAGAGGCCGCAAACAGTTGCAGCGCTAGCACCGCGGAGGCGTTCAGCCCCGACTCTGCAGCAAGTGTTGCTTGCGATGGCATGAAGAGGCCGTTGGCCGAATTACCGCTGTTCGCAAGGTTGCCGAAAATGGCTGAGACCAACGCCATCGTAACGATGGAGCCTCTGCCCAGAAGATCGAACATGGCGGTGGCAACACCCGCGCCAATGCCAGAGGCGACCAACAATTCTGACAACACCGCAAACGTCGCGACAGTCACAATCGCAAGTCGGCCCGTGCGCCACGCCGTCCGCATCTCGCCCGGCAGGCTTGCGCCGTGTCGACGAGCGATAGCGGTCGAGATAGCCGCCACCATGAACCAGGTTCCCGCATGGTACAATGGCGACCATGTCGGGGCGTGACTGAAAGGGGTCACGTCTACGCTCGTCAGCAGCACCTCCTTTAGGCCTGGAACGAGCCGAGTGAGCAGGAACCAGCCGATCAGGACTCCGAAGGGCAACATCCTCTTGGCGGCCTGTCCGAGGTCATACAGCTTGGGTCGCTCGTCGACGATGAACTTCATGACGATCAGCGGACCGTAAGCGACGAGCATGGCCGTTTCCGGCCCCAGGAAACGGGTGGTTGTGACGACCAGGCCAAGGCCCGCGCAGAGCCACAATGCCTCGCCGATGCATTCGCGGCGATCTGCGGAAATGCCGGCCCTGTCGGCGAGCCGCCAGAACAACGGTAGCCAGGCAAGATTCAGAGCGACGAGAAAGCCGCTCGTGTCAACGGCGAGGCCAAGGACATCGGTGCGCGCGAAAGCGGCAGCGATGATCGCCCCGCTGCCCATCCCACCCCACAGGATCATCGTTTGACTGAGCAGCGCCAGCGCTACCAATTTGGGCATCGACAGATCGACACGGCGGAGCAGCATCATTGCGCCGATAATGCCGATACCGAAGCCAGTGATGGCCTCCGCAAAGGGGCCGACAAAAAAGCAGGCGGCAAACAAAAGCTTGCGCGCCGGCGTGCCATGGAGAGGCACGCGATCGTTCTGCGTGTTCTCGCCCTCAGGTTTCATCACCATCTGCCAGAAGAGCAGGCCGCCTAAGATATAGGGGAGGACAATCCAGCCTAGCCATATGCCGCGAAGAAGCGCGGTGCCGGCTTCCGCTGCGCCGAAGCTGAGGGGCGCAAACCAGAGAGTGACCGGAAACGCCACCGCTGTTCCTGCGAGCGAGGCGTTCAAAGTTCCGGTCTTACCGGAGAGAAGCAAGGCCAGAATGACCAAGGCAGGAAGCGCCCATACGAAATATATCATTCAGATTGGCGAAGTCCCTATGCGCGTGGCTATAGATGTCGGGTGGCCAGGACGGTCCATGGCCACCCAACGTCGCATCAGTGGAGCGCCGTAAGGATTTCCGTGAGCTTGGCGCGCGCCGGGTCGGCGAGAGGTTGCACGGGAAGACGCGGCGCGCCGACGGGAACACCGGCTATGTCCAGGCCGGCCTTGATCGTCTTGGGCAGTCCACCTTTGAGGATAAAGTCCAGCAGCGGCAGCTGCCGGTAGAACGACGCACGCGCATCAAGGAGACGACCCTCGCACGCTGCCTCGTACAGTTGGATGTTGTGCCCGGCGATAAGATTAGCCGCCGCCGTGCACCAGCCTGTCGCCCCTGCCGCGAACGCTTCAAGGGCCAGCGGATTTGACCCGTTGTAGAACGGAATCTGTCCATCGGTGCGCAGATGGATCTGATGCATCCGCTGAATGTCACCGGTGCTCTCCTTCACCATCGTGACGTTGTCGACCGCTTCGACGATGCGCAGGATCAGGTCGACCGACATGTCGATTCCGCTGACTGCGTGATTGTTGTAGAGCATGACTGGGACGCCCACAGCCTTGGCGACCGCCTGATAGTGAGCGACGATCTCTTCTTCCTGCAGCTTCCAGTAGGACGTCGGCAGAACCATCACGGCATCGGCGCCGAACGACTCCGCCGCTTTTGCCCGCCTGACCGCGCCAGCCGTCGTCAGATCGGAAACGCTGACGACCACTGGGACGCGGCCGTTGATCGTCCTCACGCTACGTTCGGCGACAGCGGTCCACTCATCCTCGGTCAGATATGCGCCTTCGCCGGTGCTACCGAGAGGTGCGATGGCATGAACGCCCGCATCAATCATGCGGTCGATGGTAAGGTCGAGCGCGGGCAGGTCGAGGCGGCCGTCGTCGTCGAAGGGCGTGATGGTGTAACCAATGATGCCACGGATGGCGTGATCGGGCATATGAAGTCCTTTGCAATAAGTAAGCGGGGGTTGAGCTCGGCAGCTCAGAGCAGGCAGTCGTTGTGGCGACCCAGGACGCGCCGGGAGTAATAGTCGAAGGCTGCGCTGTGGCGCTTCGGCTTGGAGATCCAATCGTGCGCTTCGCGCGCCAGATTTTCCGGGATCAACTTTATCTCGCCGGCCGCCATCGCCAGCAGCTGCATCTTGGCCGCCCGCTCGATCAGCATCGCCAAGACGCAAGCTTCTTCGATTGTGGCGCCGGCAATCAGTTGCCCGTGATGCGAAAGGAGGATGGCCTTCTTGTCACCGATCGCTTCGGCGATGATCTCGCCTTCCTCATTACCGACGGGCACTCCCGGCCACTTCTCGAGGAAGGCGACGTCGCCGTACAGTGGACATAGGTCCATGTGCGACACCACCAATGGCACCTCAAGCGTCGAAAGCGCAGCGATATGGAGCGGGTGCGTATGGATGATGCAGTTGACGTCGGGCCGCGCGCGGTAGAGCCAGCTATGGAATCGGTTAGCGGGGTTGGCCATCCCGCCGCCTTCGAGAACGTTGAGATCTTCATCGACGAGAAGCAGGTTCTGGGCGCTGATCTCGTCGAACCCCAGACCGAGACGCTGGGTGAAATATGTCCCCGGTTCTTCAGCGCGGCACGTGATCTGGCCGGCCAGACCTGAATCGTGCCCGCCTTCGAACAGGATGCGACAGGTCAGCGCTAGCTTCTGGCGGTCGGTCCAGGTGTTTTCCGCGATTGCGGTCTTCATCCGGTTTTCGGCGAGCCGCACCAGCTCGTCCTTGGTCGCTGTCATCGTGGTCATTGCGGATCTCCTTCTTTGTGCATGCCAATGATCGTCATCTCCTCGGCGCCGCGTGCCATCGTGCGCTCAAGGATCGTGTGGGTTCGCCCAACGGCGAGGCGAAGCGCGCGCGCGGGCGGCTCGCCCTTTGCGACGTGCGCCGCGAGTAGCCCGCTCAGTAGATCGCCAGTGCCGCAGGGGCGGATGGGTAGCCGGGGCGTCGCGATGCGAGTCAGCACTCCGGCTTCAGACAGCACGGTCTCGACCATGTCCGCCGGGGTGTCGGCCAGCGTACAGCCGGTCGCTATCACGATCGGGCAGCCCCGCGCGGCGATCACCAAGCTCGCATCAACGAGCCCGGCCGCGTCTCGAGCGGCGCGCTTCGTCAGCAATTCGAGTTCGAACTGGTTGGGCGTGATGATCCAGGCGAGCGGCACGAGCCGATCACGGAACAGTTCGGCCATGCCATCAGCGACAAACACGCCGAGATCGTCGTCGCCCATAACGGGATCGCACACGTAGCGAAGCTCCGGATTGATACGCTGGGCACGCTCGGCGAATTGCGCCACGCGCTCGGCGATGCCCGGCGAGCCGAGATAGCCGGTGAGGAGGATCGACGCCTCTTCTACGAGACCCCGTTCCTCGACGCCTTGCAGCAGATCTCCCACCAGCTCAGGCTGGAGGATAGTGCCGCGCATGGTTGGATAGTGCGGATGATTGGACAGCAGCGCGGTCGGTACGGCAGCAACGGCGACGCCCTCGGCCTGCATCGGATAGACCGCAGCGCTGTTACCGACATGTCCGTGCACGACCTGGCTCTGGATCGAGATGACCAGCATCAGCGCGTTCCCGCCACGCCGGGCCAGTAATGGGAATCGGGCAGCGGCCGGGCGCCAAACACAGCCTGGCCGACGCGGACGATTGTCGCCCCTTCCTCGACCGCCCAACGGTAATCACCCGACATCCCCATCGACAGTTCGCCGAGGGCGGCGCCTTGCGGTGCATCGTCGAGCGCCCGGTCGCGGATACCCCGCAGCACCCGGAAGCAACGGCGCACCTCGGCCTCGTCGCGCGTGAAGGTCGCTAGAGTCATGAAGCCTTTGGGGCGAAGTGCGTCAAAGCTGGAAAGCTCGCGCAGAAATCCCGGCACGCTCTCTGGAGAGACCCCGAATTTGCTCGGTTCGCCCGATGTGTTGACCTGCACCAGCACGTCGAGCGGACGCCCTAGATGTTGCAGCCGCTTCTCCAGCGCCGTCGCCAGCGATAGTCGATCGAGCGACTGCACCTCGCTTGCAAAGCGCAGGACATCCTTGACCTTGTTGCTCTGAAGATGACCGATCATCGACCAGCGTACCGCTGGGTCAGCCAAGGCTTCCGCTTTGCAGCGCCCTTCCTGCACCTTGTTCTCGCCGAGATCGGCGGCGCCGGCGCGGATCGCCTCTCGCACCCGTTCGGCGTCGACGGTTTTCGTGACAAGGACAAAACGGACGACGCCAGCGGGCCTGCCGGAAAGCTCCGTCGCCTCGGCAATGCTTGAGCGAACTGCAGCGAGATTGGACGCGATCTCAGTCACGGCGGGGCTTCCCGACCGGAAAGGCGTCGGTAAGCGCGCCAACGCGTTGGCGGATCACGGCTTCGTCGGTTGTTCCGCCACGCAATCCCTCAAGTACGTCGAGGATTAGACTTCCCACCTCGCGAAACGCGGCTTCGTCGAAGCCACGCGTCGTTCCCGCCGGCGTGCCTAGGCGGATGCCAGAAGTCACCATCGGCGACAGCGTGTCGAACGGCACCGCGTTCTTGTTAGCCGTCAGGTAAAACCGCTCAAGTTCCTCGACTGCGGCCTTGCCCGTTATGCCGAATGGCCGGAGATCCACCAGCAGTAGATGGCAGTCAGTCCCGCCAGTGACGAGACGAAGGCCCCCCTCCGCCAATGTTTCGCAGAGGGCCTGCGCATTAGCGACGACCGTTTCGCCGTAGGTGCGAAACGCCGGTTGCAAAGCTTCATGAAAGGCCTGCGCCTTTGCCGCGATGACATGCATCAGCGGGCCGCCCTGCGTGCCGGGAAATACCGCTTTGTCGATCTTCTTGGCGAGTGCGGGATCGTTGGTAAGGATCAGCCCGCCGCGCGGACCGCGCAACGTCTTGTGGGTCGTCGACGTGACCACATGAGCGTGCGGCAAGGGATTGGGGTACAGGCCCGCCACGATCAAACCGGCGTAATGCGCGACGTCGGCGACTAGCCAGGCGCCGACCTTGTCAGCGATCGAGCGCATCCGCGCGAAATCGATACGCCGCGGATAGG
Source organism: uncultured Erythrobacter sp. (assembly GCA_947258465.1). GTDB lineage: Bacteria > Pseudomonadota > Alphaproteobacteria > Sphingomonadales > Sphingomonadaceae > Qipengyuania. The sequence continues at coordinate 3,073 of CAMYIQ010000181.1, read as the reverse complement.
CCGAACCCCCTGCAAAGATCAGGCGGGGTCTAGTCTCCAGCGCACGCAGCTCGAGGTCGTCATAGTCGATGATTTCGTCACTGCGTCGCACGACATAGGAGGACACGGCGAACCACCGTCCTGAGAGGCTCACCGGGGATCCATGGGTGAGGTGACCGCCACAGGCGAGGTCGAGCCCCATGATCCGGTCACCCGGCTCCAGAAGCGCAAACAGCACTGCGATATTCGCATTGGCGCCTGAGTGGGGCTGCACATTTGCATGCTCAGCGCCGAAAAGGCGGCATGCCCGATCGATCGCGAGCTGCTCGACGATGTCCACCGCCTCGCAGCCGCCGTAGTAGCGCCGCCCTGGATAGCCCTCCGCATACTTGTTGGTCAGTATGGAGCCCTGCGTCGCACACACCGCCATGCTGACGATATTCTCCGACGCGATCAGCTCGATATGGTCGTGCTGTCGACGGGCTTCCTGGGCGATCGCCTCGCGCAATTTATCGTCGATCGGCGTCATCACGATGTCAGTCCTTCGAGCCATTCGGCGAGTGCGCGACGCGCTGCATCGCGCAGGCCGACGCCGGCCTTCGCAGCCGCATCGCGCAAAGCGCGCGGATCGATGCCTGAGGCAGCGAGCTCTGCGGCATGACCGATCAGCCAGCGTTCAATGCCGGCGGTGGCATCGACTTCGGGATGAAACTGCAGCGCAAGAATGTTGCGGCCGATTGCGAACCCTTGGGTGGCGCATAACGCGGTCGTCGCAAGGTTGTCGGCGCCCGGTGGAATCTGGAACGCGTCACCATGCCAATGCAGTACGGAAGCGCCTTGCAGATGCCGCAACGGTCCATCCCGTCCGGCTTGCGTCAATTGCAGCTCAGAAAACCCGATCTCCTTGACGCCGCTTGGCGCGACGGCGGCACCCAGGGTCGCGGCGATCTGCTGCGCGCCCAGGCAGATACCAAGAGTCGGACGGTTCTCGGCCAGGCGTACTTCGAGCAGTTGGCGCTCATCAGCGAGGAACGGATAGGTGTCGGTGTCGCAGACGCCGACCGGTCCGCCTAGCACCACCAGTAGGTCGGGCAGCAGCGGGTCCAGTGTCCACAGCTCGTGAACCCCAACATCGTAATAGTGGATCCGGTAGCCGGCAGCGTTCAGAACCGCTTCAAAGCTGCCTAAGTCCTCGAAGTGAACGTGACGAATCGCGACAGCGGTCTTCAACGTGGCAGGCGCGCCTTTCGTCATGGGGGTAGGACTCCGACCGTGGCGCCTACCGACTTGCGGCGCCTTCTGTCCGCTGTCATACCCGGACCCGGCCTATCTGATAGTGCCGCTTTTAAGACTGGAGATAGGCCGGTTGACGTCGCCACATCGTCTCAAGCTTCAACTGGCCGGCGACGGCGCGCGGCCGTTGTTCATGGACATCGCTTATTCGATCATTGGCGAGATCGAGCGCGGGCGGCTCAAGTCCGGCGACCGCCTTCCTGGGACCCGCGCCCTTTCGGCCAGTCTTAAGGTCCATCGCAATACGGTCGACGCGGCCTATCAGGAACTGACCATGCAAGGCTGGCTCGTTGCGAGGCCAGCACGAGGAACCTTCGTTGCCGATGATCTGCCCGAACCTGCAGGTCAGGAGGCACTCACATCGGCGTCCCGATCGCCAGCCAATCCGGCGGATAGCGGGACAGCGCCTCCTACGCTGCGAGTTACGGACGGCGCGCCCGACGCGCGGCTCATGCCGGCTACTCAGTTGGCGAGAGCATTCCGGGCGGCGCTGACAACGCCGGCCTTTATCGGTGGCGGCGGCTATGGCGATCCGCGCGGGGCCATCAGGCTGCGTGCTGCCCTGTCGGACTATCTCGTCGCGGAACGAGGCCTCACCGCTCCGGCCAATGGTATCCTGATCACCCGCGGCAGTCAGATGGGTCTATATCTTGCCGCGGCGGCATTACTCGAGCCAGGTCAAGCCATAGCGGTCGAGGAGCCGGGCTACCCGTTGGCCTGGGCGGCATTCCGCGCCGCGGGCGCCCGGGTGCTCGGCGTACCAGTCGACGCGCACGGGATTGATGTTGATCGCCTGTCGGCGCTCGCCGACCGCGAACCGGATCTGCGTGCCGTCTACGTGACGCCCCATCATCAGTACCCCACCACCGTCACGCTCGGCGCGGGTCGTCGCCTCAGGCTCCTCGAACTCGCTCGTCGCACGAGGCTGGTTCTGATCGAGGACGATTACGATCATGAATACCGTTTCGAAGGCCGCCCAGTGTTGCCGCTGGCAGCCCGCGCCGGCACGGAAGGCGTCGTATATCTCGGCTCACTGTCCAAGCTGCTCGCGCCAGCCGTCCGGGTCGGGTACGCGATCGCTGCGCCAGCCATTTTGACGCGGATGGCAGATCGGCGCGAGGCTATCGACCGGCAGGGCGACATACCGCTTGAACAGGCGCTTGCCGGTTTGATCGAGGATGGCGAACTGCGCAGGCACACCCGCAAGGCTCGTCGGATTTACAACGAGCGCCGCGATTTTTTTGCCTCTGCCATTCGCGACGAGCTCGGGGATAACGTCACCTTCGACTTGCCAGCGGGCGGGTTGGCCTTGTGGCTGCGTTTGCGTTGCGGACTAGATGCGGAAAGCTGGGCTGCACGCGCGGCACGTATCGGACTGGAGGTTTCGCCAGGCGTGAAGTTCGCACTTGATGCTGCTCGCGCACCGCAAGCCTTCCGGCTTGGGTATGCCAGCCTTAGCGAGGCGGACCTGAGATCGGTCGCGAGGATGTTGAAGAATACGATTGACTCATAAGTTAGGACTCCTAATTATTGGTGTATGGATCACGCCAGCGACTCTGACCCGCTTATAGTCCGGCTCCGCGAGGGGTTGGAGCGCATCGCGTTTGTATTGAGAGCGGACCTTTGGACACTCGCCGGGCAATCGGGTCTCAATCCCTCGCAGGCCCAGGTTCTCAATCTTCTCGCCTCGCGACCTGACGGGATGCGCGCCAAAGACGTTGCTGCGTTTCTGTCGGTATCGGCGGCCAGCATGACCGACACGCTTTCAGCGCTCGCGCGCATCCCGTCAGGTCGCGAGGCG
>CAMYIQ010000180.1 GCA_947258465.1 uncultured Erythrobacter sp. | reverse complement strand
CGATCACCAGCGCTTCGCCGTCTTCGAACAGGATCGGGATTTGAGTCATAGTTTGAGTTTCGCGTCCATCATCAGGCGCAGCGCATTGCCGAGAAAGAAACCGTCTTCCAAGTCTTCGATGCGCAATTCGGCCTCTCGCGCCTTGCCCTCGTCGAGCAGGGCCTGACGATAGACGCCGGGCAACAGCCCGAGGCTCGCGGGCGGGGTCAGCAGCACGCCGTCCTCGCCGCGCACGAAAATATTGGTCACGCAGCCTTCGGTCAGCAAGCCGTCCTCGCGCACGAACAGAGCTTCCTGCGCGCCATGCTGCAGGGCGATGCGCTGGGCGTCTTCATAGAAGCCGCGATCGGTGGTCTTGTGCCGCAGCCGCCAGTCGCCCGGATCGACGGGGAGCGGCAAAACGATGCAGCGCGCCGGTTCGGGCCAGGCTTCGGGTATATCCTGTGCCTCGAGCGCGATTTCTCCGGAACGGGAGGCGAGCAGTCGGACACGGCTGGGCTTATCGAGCACGAAACACAGCGCGTGAAGCTGGTTGCGCGCCTCGTGCCGGTCGAAGGCAAAGCCCAGCTTCGTCGCACTCGTCTTCATTCGCAGCAGATGGGTTTCGAGATGCGCGATGCCCGCTTCCGGCGAAAAGCGCATCGTTTCGATCAGGTCGAATTGCGCCGCACGATGATTGGGCGAAGATGTCCGGACAAAGGCCCCTTTGAGCAACGCCTCGCACCATTCGGCCGCCGGTTCGCTGTCGGCGACGATCGCCCCGCCCACACCGAGTACCGCCTTGCCTCGCCCGTTTTCGACTTCGGTCAGGCGCAGCGTCCGGATTGCGACATTGAACGCCGCATCGCCATCCGCACCGATTCGCCCGATCGCGCCGCAATAGGGGCCGCGCGGATCGCGCTCGACCGTATCGATCAGTTCCATCGCGCGGATCTTGGGCGCGCCGGTGATCGAACCGCAGGGGAACAGCGCGCGCACCAGGTCGAGCGCGCTCCCGCCATCTTTCAATTGCGCGCGCACCACGCTGACCATCTGGTGGACCGTTGGATAGCTTTCGATCGCGAAGGGGGCGTCCACCCGCACGCTGCCCGGTTCGGCCACGCGGGAGAGATCGTTGCGCAGCAAGTCGACGATCATCAGGTTCTCGGCCCTGTCCTTGACCGATCCGGCAAGCTCTTCGGCCAGCGCGCGATCCGAGGCCTCGTCATGGCCACGTGGGCGTGTGCCTTTCATCGGCTTGGCCTTGGCCTCGCGCCCTTTCAGCGACACGAACAGTTCGGGGCTGAGACTGAGCAGCCAATGCGATCCGTCGAAGACGACCCCGCCATATCCCGCCTGCGCGGTGGAGCGCAGTTCGGCATAGAGGCCCAGCGGGTCGCCGATGAAGCCGCCCGCGAGGGGAAAGGTCAGATTGGCCTGGTAGATATCGCCCGCGCGGATCGCCTCTTGCAGCGCCGCGAAGGCCTGCCCGTATCCGCCGGGCGAAATCTGCGGCTCGAGCGGGCCGACACTGCCGCCGCCCGGCGCGTTCTTCGTCAGCCAGTCGGGCATGTCGGCTGCGGCAATTCGCTGCGGCGTATCGAATACGCCCAGCCAGACGAGCGGTCCCGCACCGCCGCTGCGGCCATCGGTCAGCGGGCGCAATCTGGCCTCCAGTGCCAACCCGGCCTCGTAAGCGATGTATCCCGCCAGTTCGCCGCCCTTCCGGCGAGCCTGTTCGGCGGCGGCGAGCACGGCCTCGATTTCGTCGGGACGGCGCGCGACGAAGATATCGCGCGGGTTTTCGAACAGCAGGGCGTCGGCCGCGCCGCTATCGCGCGCATCGTCGAGCAGGACAAAGGGATGCCGTTCCGCCATCGGTGCCAGCCTTTACCGCTTGGCGAGCGCCTGTCGAGGGATTGCTTGACCGCGCCCACAAGCCTGCGCCACACCCCCGCGACTTGCGAGCAGCGGGAGCGGATTGCGGATGAGCGAAATTTTCCTCGGACTGGGTGCCAATGGCGAGCGCCAGCACCTCAGGCTCGGTCAGGCCAATCGCCATGGATTGATCGCCGGCGCAACCGGGACGGGCAAGACGGTGACGCTGCAGGGGCTGGCGGAAAGTTTCTCCGCACAAGGCGTCCCGGTATTTGTCGCCGATGTGAAGGGCGATCTTGCGGGCATCGCAATGGCCGGATCGCCGCAGTTCAAACATGCCGACAAGCTGGAAGGCCGGGCGCGCGAATTGGGCATGGAGGGTTATGCCTATGCCGACAATGCCGCCGTCTTTTGGGACCTTTACGGCGAAAAGGGCTTCCCGATCCGGACCACGATTTCGGAGATGGGGCCTTTGCTGCTGGCGCGGCTGCTCGACCTCAACGACACGCAGGAAGGCGTGCTCAACATCGTCTTCCGTTATGCGGACGAGAACGGGCTGCTGCTGCTCGACCTGGGCGATCTGCAGGCGATGCTCGCCTATGCCTATGACAATGCGAAGGAGCTGTCGGGCACCTATGGCAATGTCTCCAAGCCCAGCGTCGGGGCGATCCAGCGCCAGCTACTGAGCTTCGAAAGCCAGGGCGCGGATATGTTCTTCGGCGAGCCCGCGCTGGAGATCGACGATTTCCTGCGCGTCGACGAGCAGGGGCGCGGCATGATCAACGTGCTTGCCGCCGACAGGCTGATGCGCAGTCCCAAGCTCTACGCCACCTTCCTGTTGTGGCTGCTCGCCGAACTGTTCGAAAGCCTGCCCGAGGTGGGCGATCCGGAGAAGCCGAAGCTGGTATTCTTCTTCGACGAAGCGCATTTGCTGTTCGACGATGCACCCGAAGCGCTGGAGGATAAGGTCGAGCAGGTCGTTCGGCTGATCCGGTCGAAGGGCGTGGGGGTCTATTTCGTCACCCAGAACCCGATCGACATTCCGGAAAAGATCGCCGGACAATTGGGCAATAGGGTCCAACATGCGCTACGGGCCTTCACCCCGCGCGACCAGCGCGCGATAAAAGCGGCAGCGGAAACGTTCCGTATCAATCCCGATCTCGATGTCGAACAGGCGATCACCGAATTAAAGGTAGGCGAGGCGCTGGTCTCGACGCTCGACCAAGACGGCGCGCCCACCGTGGTCCAGCGCACGCTGATCAAGCCGCCGCACTCGCGCCTCGGCCCGGTGACCGAGAAGGAGCGCAAGATCGTCAATGCGGTCAGCGATCTGGACGGAAAATACGATGTCGCGGTGGATCGCGAAAGCGCGGAGGAAGTGCTCGCCGCCAAGACTGCCGATGCCGCCGAGACCGCGAAGGAGGTCGAGGAGAAAGGCGAGGCCGAAGTGCGCAAGCGCTCTCGCAAACATACTTCGATGTGGACGAAAGCGGGCAAGGCCGCAGCCAAGGCGGCGGCCGGATCGCTGACCTCGATTGCGGTGGCAACGGTCATGGGCAAGAAATCGCGCGCCGACCCGCTGCGCACCGGGGCGACCGCCTTCGTGCGCAATATCATCGGTGGGCTGATGCGCTAGGTCGGGATGCGGATCTCCGCCCGGAGGCCGCCTTCCGCGCGATTTACGAGGCTGAGCGTTCCGCCATGCTGTTCGGCCACCGCGCGCGCCAGCGTGAGACCCAGGCCCGCGCCACCTGTTTCGCGGTTGCGGCTGGCTTCGCCGCGAGTGAACGGTTCGAGCATTTCCGCCAGCCTTTCCTCCGGAATTCCGGGACCGTCATCATCGATACGGAGCACCGCATGACCGCCTTCCCGGAGAATGGATAAGCGCGCCGATCCGGCATAGCGCAGCGCATTGGTGACCAGGTTGCGGAGGCCGCGCTTGAGCCAGGTCAGGTGCACGGGCGCCGCGATGCGCCCCTGCGTCTCCAGCGTGACGGGCCTGCCCATATCCTCGAATTCCTCGACCACCGATGCGGCGAGCGCGCCGAGTTCGGTCATCTCTGGCTCGGTGTCGGCACGGCCGATACGCGCGAGCGAAAGTATCTCGTCGAGCGTCTCGGTGATATCCTCGATCGTCGCGGCCATCTTGTCGCGCGCGGCCTCGTCCTCGACGCTCTCGATCCGCACACGCAGCGCGGCGAGCGGCGTCTTGAGATCGTGGCCGATCGCGCCGAGCATGACATCCTTTTCATCGAGCATGGAGCCGATCCGCGCCTGCATCGCGTTGTGCGCCTCGATCAGCCGTCTCACATCGTCGGGGCCGCTCGCTTCCAGCGGCTCTTCGGGTGTGCCGACGCTGCCGAACCGCCGGGTTCGTTCGGCCAGCGTATAGAGCGGCCGGGTGATCCGGCGCAGCACGAAATAGAGCAGGCCGACCAGCACGAGGAACAGGATCAGCGTCTGGACCACCAGCGTGCGGGGGATACCGCGATCAAGCGGGGGAACGGGGAGGCGCGCGACTTGCCACACCGGGCTGCCCTCCTGCTTCAAGGCGACGACCATTACCTCGTGCGGGACGGTTTCGACCAGAGCCCGCATGCGAGGAAAGTCACGCGCTGCCTCACGCAAGACCGGGTCGTCGAGAAAGGGCCGCACGGATATGGCGATTTCCCCGACGGAAATGCCTTGCGAACGCAGTAGCCGTGCCAGTTCCGCTTCCCGCTTTTGGTCGCGGGGAGCATCGGCCGCCAAGGGTATGCGGGTGGTTTCGGAGTAACGCAGGCTGCGCGGCAGGCGGATCCTTGGCATGCCGTCCCGGCGCGGCGACATCATATGCGGCGGACGAACCATGCGGGCCTTGCGGGCATCGCGATGGCGCGGACCGCCGAGCAGTTGGAAGGCGGCGGCATGCATGAAAGCCATTTCGCGCCGTTCGGTGGCCGCGCGGTAAAGCATAGTCGCCGAAATCGCCTGGGCGATCAGCAGCGCGGCCGCCATGGCCAGCATGACCTGACCCAGCAGGCTTCGCGGAAGCAGGCGCATCAGCCGCGCGCGCCGCGTTCGAGGCATGCGACATCGGCAGCGAAGCGGTAGCCATCGCCGCGTACCGTCTGGATGAAATGCGGATTGCGGCTGTCGGCCTCGATCTTGCGGCGCAGGCGGCTGACCTGATTATCGACCGCGCGGTCGAACAGATGCGCCTCGCGCCCCTGTACCAGATCGAGCAGGCGATCGCGGTCGAGCACTTGGCGCGGATGCTCGCAAAAAGCGCGCAGCATGCGGAATTCGGCGGTGGAAAGGGGTACGAGAGCGCCTTCGGGATCGGTCAGGCGGCGCTTGAGGGGGTCGAGTTGCCAGCCTTCGAAAACAAAGACCGGCTCTTCCGTCGGCGCTGGCGCGGTGCGTTCGGCGCGGCGCAGGACCGAACGGATGCGCGCGACCAGTTCGCGCGGTTCGAACGGCTTGGTGACATAGTCGTCCGCGCCGATTTCGAGCCCGACGATCCGGTCCATGGCCTCGCCCTTGGCGGTGAGAAGAATGGTGGGAAGGCCGCGGGTTTCCACGAGATGGCGACATAGCGACAGACCGTCTTCCCCCGGCATCATGATGTCGAGCAGGACGATATCGGGCACATTCTGCGCGAGTATCGTGCGCGCGGCAGCTGCGCTTTCCGCCTCGCATACCTCGAACCCCTGGCGAACGAGATATTCCGCCAAGGGTTCGCGAAGGCTGCGTTCGTCATCGACGAGCAGGATGGCAATAGGCGTGGGATCGGTCATGGTCTGTCCTGTCCGCGCCTACCGCCGGGCGATGCGCGCGATCAAGCGCCTACTGGCCGCGCCGTTCGGTGCGGCCGGCCCTGCGCTCGGCGCGCATGGCTTCGCGCGCGGCCTGGCGTTCGGCCTTGGTGATCTGGCCGTTGCCATCGGCATCGGCCCTGGCGAAACGAGCTGCGATCGCCGCGTCGAATTCATCACGGGTTATGGTCTTGTCGCCATCGGTATCGGCCATGCGGAGCATGTGGCGCGGGCCATGGCCGCCACGGCCACCCCGCATGCCTTGACGCTTGCCACGGCGTTCCGAGCGCGCCTCTTGCATCGCTTTCAGCTCGTCCTGAGAGATGCCGCCCGAATTGTCGGTGTCCATCCGCGCGAAACGCGTGTTCATCCGTTCCTCGCGGCGCTCCATACGTTTGGCGCGACGCTCCTCGCGGCGCTCGAAACGCGCCTGGCGCATGGCTTTCATCTCGGCTTGCGAAAGTTCGCCATCGCCATCGGCGTCCGCCTTGGCGAACATGGCCTCGCGGCGCGCCTGACGGTCTTCGGCATCGATCACGCCATCGCCATTGGCGTCCATCCTGGCGAAGGCCTGATTGCCGTGGGTACGCATTTCGTCGAGCGTCACGAGCCCGTCGCCATTGGCATCGGGATTGACCTTGCCGTGATGATTGGCGAGCGCAGCCGTACCGGTCAGCGCCAGCGCGGCGGCGGAAAGAGTGAGGACGGTCTTGTTCATTGCAATTCTCCAAAGGTCTGGAGAGCTGCGACGGACCAGGGGTCTGAGGGGGAGGGACTTGAGAAGCCCGCCGCAGCT
>CAMYIQ010000179.1 GCA_947258465.1 uncultured Erythrobacter sp. | reverse complement strand
TCTTCCGGGTCGATGACCGCGTTCAGGCTGCCGATGTTCACGACGCCGGATTTGAAACCCTTGGTGACCTTGCCGTAGAGCAGCGTTCCACCGGGCGTCTCATATTCGAGCACGAATTTGGGCGTGATCGCATCCCAATCTCCGCTCTTGTCGGTTGGGATATCGATACCCTGCGCATCGAAGGTGAAGCGCCCGCTGCCGGACCGTTTCTCCCAATTGTACCGCGCGCCGGCCGTGAACGACAGGCTGGGGGTGAGATCGACAGTGCCTTCCAGATAAACGCCGACGGCCTTCGTATCCACCGTCCCACGCTGGAGATAGTTGCCGCCATCGAAGAAATCGGGCGGCAGGTTGGTGCCAAGAACGATATTGAAATACCGAGCAAGATTGACTGTCGGCACCCGGACCTCGCCGAACAGCTCCTCTTCGAAATACATCGCCCCGCCCAGGAGCGAGACACTGCCCAGATCGGCCGTAAAGGTCAGCTCCTGGCTGAAGGATTCACTGTCCTCCGTATAGTTGTTCTGACCGAACGCATTCGCATCGGTGACATCCAGATCGTTCCGGTTGAAGCGCTCGAACTTGCGATAGGCCGTGGTCGAGGTCAGCGTGAAGCTGCCCTTGTCGAGAGTTGCGATCGCCTGAACGCTGGTGCCTTTGCGATCGTTGATCGCGTCTTCGTTCGAATAGACATTCCGGTTGTCGACCCGCTGGCCGAGATTGGCATAGTAATCGTTGATCGTCTCTCCGCCCAATAGCGGTCCGGGCAGTAGTGCCTCGGGCGCTACCGTCGGGCCGAAATAGTGGAACGCGTAATTGTAATCGTCTTCCCGGAAATGGTCGGCCACCACCAGCAGCTCGAGGTCCGGCGTGATATTGGCCTGAAGCGAGCCGCGGAAGGCATAGGCGTCCCTGTCGTCGACCGGGTTTCCGGTGACAAGGTTGGCCCCGTAACCATCACGGCTTTCGTATTTGCCGGCCACCCGGAAGGCCAGTGCATCCCCGGCGATCGGTCCGCCCACAGCGCCTTCGAGCGTGATGGCATCGTAGTTCCCGTATGTCGCCCGCGCATAGCCTTCGAAATAGGGCGTGGGCCGAGCCGTCACAATGTTGATCACGCCGCCCGTCGCGCCGCGCCCATAGGTCGTGCCCTGCGGACCGCGTAGAACCTCGATCTGCGCAATGTCGTAGAAACCACTCAATTGGGCCGCCGGTCGACTGTTGATTGCACCGTTCTGAAGGAACGCCACCGCACCGTCGGCTCCCAGATCGATGCTGGTGAGGCCGATGCCGCGAATGAAAGTCCGATTGACGCCGAACTGATCCCCTACCGAGACATTGGGTATGGCCGCGGCGAGATCGCCCGCATTCTCTATGCCACCCGCACCCACCGCCGATGCGTCGATTACCGAGATGGCGGCGGCGGTATCTTCCAGCGACTGGCCCGACTTGGTTGCGGTAACGACGATCACATTCTCCGAACTACCGCTCGATGCTGTCTCCGAACCGGGCTGCGGCTCCGCATCCTGAGCGACTGCCTGGCCCGCAGAGGCGAGCGAAACGACGGAGGCAGCCGCCAGCAATGCGCACTTGGTGCTCTTTTTCATTCTCTTCTCTCCCAAAATACCGAACCTCTTAATTTCTACTGGTCGGTATACGTTAGTAAAACTCGGACTGATTCCACTCTTTGACTGGCTTTATTTCGTGGGTTTTTCGGCGCCCGCCAGGCGCAGGGCCGCCGTGACGAGCTGATCGATGACATCGTTGGCGGATCGCTGGCCGCCCGGCGAATACCAGGTCGGGATCCAGCTAATCAGCCCCCCGATCCAGACGGCGACGAAGGAATCGGTATCTTGGCGAAATTCGCCGGCCTCGATACCCTTGCGGATCAATTCCGCGATCTGGTGATCGAAGGAGTGCCTCAGCCGCAAGATGCGTTCATGGTCGGCAGCGCTCAGATGCTTCATCTCGCGCTGGTAGACGACGACATATTCCTGGCGATCGATCACGATCCTGCCGACCTGCCGCACGACCTCGGCAAGCAGGTCGCGATGGTTCTTGTGATCGCCGGCCAGGGTGGCCTCTAGAACCGCCAGCGCTTCGCTGATCCCCACTTCGCAAATCGCGGCGAGGATGGCTTCCTTGTTCTTGAAGTAGGAATAGAGGAACGGCTTCGTGACGCCGAGCTGTTCGGCGACATTGTCGAGCGTGCAGCTACTGTAGCCGCTCTGGTAGAACAATCGGCTCGCAACCTCGACGATGCGATTGGTTTTGAAGGCCACGAATTCGCTCTTGAGAGAGGCATTGTCCGCGCCCACGGCCCTGCGCGTTTTTCTGGCTACAGCTGACATAGCCATACCATCGCTGATCTGGAGCGTTCGAGCAATTCCATCTCCCCTGCGGTGGATTTTCCTCCACCTTCGAGGAGATGATGGCAAAAAATCGATATACTGGCCAGTATTTTTTTCGGTTTATGGGTATGAGGGGTCTCGAGCCGATCGGCCACGGAGCGCCCGCGGCCCCGATAAATGGCGCCGATCAGCCCTTGTTTAGGCAGATCGAAATGGCCCTAGGCATGGGCGCCCGGCGAGATAGTGATGGGCACTCGAATCACCCGCTGATCTGATAGAGCCGCCCGAGCGGATCGTAATGCAGCCGAACCTCGAGCGCGCCGGTATAGGATAGCGCGGCGCAATTGGTGTTGGTGCTGCCCTGCACGCGCCGCTCGACCAGGCGGTTCTCGACATCGTAGAGATAGACGCTGGCCCCGTCGGCGGTGAGATTGCCATTGGCATCGTAGCAGAAGCGCGCGCTCCCGGCGCCAGTATACTGGTTGAGCCCGTTGGTGGTGTAGGCGCGGGCCGTATCGACATGGCCATCCCAGCTATAGGCATCGTTCGATTGCGTCTCGGATACGATCTGACCCGCAGGATTGCGCGCGTAGCTCCAGCTGACATCGCGCGTCGAGCCGTGCAGATCGAGCGCGAGGATGGTAAGCAGGAGACGCTCGACCTCTCCCGCCTCGCCGATCTGCATATCCGGTTTGGGCGGGTGCGCACTATCCACTCCGCACAAGGCGCAACCGCCAATCGCATGGCCAGCATAGGGCTATCACTAAAGCTGGTCGCTAGTTGAGGCAGGGATGGAGCAAACCGCTGTCCGATTGTAGGATGTAATCCGAGATCTTCGATCCGTCTTCATCGAGGGTAGACCACTCGACAATTCCCTTTTCGGTATCGAGCAGAACGACCTCTGAGGCCTTCTCGTGCGAGGGCTTGCAGTCTACCCGATATAGGTTTTCTGTCGGCCCGCCAGAGCGCACGTTACAGTCCGTGGTCGCATTGGAAATAGTCTCATCGGACAAGTCCTTTGGGATCAACAGGTTTGTAATTTGAATGTGATCACCGGCGTCTACAATCTGAGCATAGACTTTTGAAGATCGATAATCAGTCTCTGGTATGTGGAAGTCGAACAACAAGCGTTGCCGCTCTCTCGTAACGGACAACCTCTCACTAGACGATCTGTCCTCGTAGCGATAGATTTCTGGATTGGTCGGTTGGCATGGGTCGAAGCTAGGAACTTCTTGGCAACCAAAAAGTACAATCGTTAGGGGGATCGTTAATAGAGGTCGCATCTATTTGATCCCTCCTTTTCTACGGATGCGTTCGGCTGCAGCCCCATACGGCCCTTGGTGTAAGCGATTGAAGCCACGAACGCCTCTCATGACACCCTCGCCTTTCGCCGTGTGGATGCCCTCATGAATGAAGGTTCGCTGCTGCTGTTGGTCGAGTGACAGTCCATCGCCTGGAGTATCGTAGAACATATTCTTACCGATGTTTAACTTGTAGGGTAGGCTCTTCGGATTGGCCCGAGCACGCAACTCCCCGAGGCTTTTCCCATTGCTCAACTCACCACCATCCATGGATGCGCGCTCGCCGTTTGACGGGCCAAGCGTCACGTAAGCGTCAGCAAGGCCGTTGGCTATTTCGGTGCCGGTCGTTTCAAAACTCTCCCCGCCGACTTCAATCGTGACACCTTGATCACCGATCGCAACTGCTCGGGCCGTTGCATCGGCATAATTCTGTGCCAAGCTTTGAATTTGCTTATCCGAGTAACCTGCATCACGGAAAGATTGAGTGTCATCAATCTTACAGCTTACCTTTTCTTGCGCGATCTCGCAGCTTTGCCCCGTCGGATCGACCCCATTGATCGGATCATTCCCGACATAGGCGTACAGATTGAACTGGTCCTCATACCCAATCGGATCGGTCTGGAGGAACCGGCCGAGCGTGGGCGAGTAGATGCGGGCTTTGTAGTAATACATGCCCAGTTCGGGGATCCACACCTGGCCGGTATAGCGGAACCGGCCCTTGGTGGCAATGTCGTCGCCCGAGGCGGTGTCGGGGATGCCGTATTCATCATAGCTGTTGGTATGGAGCGGGGCGCCCTGGTAGTTCGTCACCATCACGATCGAGCCGCGCGGATCGGCGTGGAGATAGCGGCGGTTGGCAGCGCTCACCCCCGCGCCTTCGTAGACGATCAGCGGATCGTCGGCCTCCACATTCGAGCCATGGACATAGCGCCGCCGCAAGGTGCCAGGATAGCTGTATTCGCCGATCAGCGCATTGCCGTCATAGGCAAAGCGCTGCGTGCCCAGGCTGCCCCCGCTGACCTGATAGAGCCGCCCGAGCGGATCGTAATGCAGCCGAACCTCGAGCGCGCCGGTATAGGATAGCGCGGCGCAATTGGTGTTGGTGCTGCCCTGCACGCGCCGCTCGGCCCGCGGATAAATACGAGACACTTCATGCGCAACTGATCCTGCGGCAGCCTGCAAGAGCCAATTACCTATGGAAAGGGATACATCCTAAAAAGGAGCGCCTCACCATTCGCGGCGCTGCGCCAGCACGGTTGTCGCGGCAAACAGGCCTCGTCTCGCCTTAGCACCGCTGCGCACTTCCATGGTAAACTGGCGCGCCCGGCAGGACTCGAACCTGCAACTCCAAGCTTAGAAGGCTCGTGCTCTATCCAGTTGAACTACGGGCGCGCGTTGGCAGTGCCATAACGCGCCTTTCGCCGCTGGCCAATCGGCTCTAACCCACTTTGTCATGGAAAACCCATCGCAGGCCCCCGCCACCGCCGCGCCCCGTTTCCGCTATTACGATCTGGTGATGGCAGCCTTCGTCACCATTCTGCTGTTGTCCAACCTGATCGGCGCCTCCAAACCGAGCTACGTCACCTTGCCGATCATCGGCGAATGGTCGTTCGGCGCAGGCGTGCTGTTCTTTCCGGTCAGCTACATCATCGGCGACATCCTGACCGAAGTTTACGGCTATGCCCGCGCCCGGCGGGTCATCTGGACCGGATTTGCCGCGCTGCTGTTCATGGCTTTCATGGCTTGGGTGGTCGTGCAATTGCCGCCTGCCGATGGCTGGCCGGGACAAGAGGCCTATGAATTCGTCTTCGGCAATTCCTGGCGCATCGTGCTGGCTTCGATGGTCGCCTTCTGGGCAGGCGAATTCGCCAACAGCTATGTGCTCGCCAAGATGAAGGTCTGGACACAGGGACGGCATTTGTGGATGCGGACGATCGGCTCGACAGTGGTCGGGCAAGGCCTTGACAGTATGATTTTCTACCCGCTGGCCTTTTGGGGCCTCGCCGGCTGGCCGGTCGAGCTGCTGTGGCAAGTCGTTCTCTCGCAATGGGCGATCAAGACGGCGTGGGAAGCGCTGCTGACCCCGGTGACCTACGCGGTGGTCGGCGCCCTGAAGCGCGCGGAAGGCGTGGAAGTCTTCGATACCGACACCGATTTCTCTCCCTTTGCATCGGCCAGATAAAAAAGGGGCGACCCGCAGGCCGCCCCCTTCCTCCCCCAATAAAGGCGTG
>CAMYIQ010000178.1 GCA_947258465.1 uncultured Erythrobacter sp. | reverse complement strand
CAGTCGACTAACTAGTAACCGACAAGAATCTCTAAGCCTGCACATTCGCCATCTTACGGCACGGCCTCGCCAAATTCGGTGTGAAGGTCACCCATGTCGATCTGACCGATCCGGCCGCGCTCGAAGCCGCGATGAACGACAGGGTGAAACTGGTCTATTTCGAAACCCCGGCCAACCCCAATATGCGGCTCGTCGATATCGCGGCGATCAGCGAGGTAGCCCAAGCCCATGGCGCACAGGTGGTGGTCGACAACACCTATGCCACCCCCGCCATCACCCGCCCGGTCGAACTGGGTGCAGACGTGGTGGTTCACTCAGCGACCAAATATCTGGGCGGGCATGGCGACCTCGTCGGCGGCCTCGTCGCGGGTAGCGCCGAAACGATGCAGCGCGTGAGGCTCGAAGGGCTTAAGGATATGACCGGCGCGGTGATGAGCCCCTTCACCGCAACGCTCGTCATGCGCGGCCTCAAGACGCTGGCCCTGCGAATGGAGCGGCACAGCATGACCGCGCTCGAAGTCGCCCGCTGGCTCGAAGCACAACCGCAAGTTGCCGCAGTCTATTATCCCGGCCTCGAAAGCTTCGGCCATCACGCCCTGGCCCGGCGCCAAATGGCTCTGCCCGGCGGCATGATCGCTTTCGACCTCACCGGTGGCTATGATCAAGGAATCCGCTTCATGAACCGGCTGAACATGATTATCCGCGCGGTCTCGCTGGGCGATGCCGAAACGCTGGTGCAGCATCCGGCGAGCATGACCCATTCGACCTATACGCCGGAGGAACGCGCCGCGCATGGCATTGGCGAAGGCCTGCTGCGTTTGTCGATCGGGCTTGAGGATGCCGAGGACATTTTTGCCGATCTCGAACAGGCGCTCGCGGCTTCCGATCTCTCCATCGCTGCGTGATAAGGCAATAGGGGCGCCTTCCTTGTCGGAGGGCGCCCCTACCGCTGCGACACCATTCGAGGGGTCGGGAGGGGTTCAGGCTGCCGCAGGACGCCAGCCGCGCAGTTCCGGCCAGACATTGGTATACTGGCTCAGGTCGATGCCCGGCTTGCGATTGGTGTAACGGGTTCCGATCGACTGGAGGATCAGGCGGGCACGCTTGGCACGCGCCTTGTACGAACGGAATGGATTGGCCCGGTCCGGACGCGCCTCGACCATCCGCTTCAACAGACGACCGCGTTCACGGCGGCTTTTGGGAAGTTCCGCAGGAAGCGGTACGGCAACATCGCTTTTCGGGCTGGGATAAGACGGATCGACCGGGCTGTCGCGATGGGGTGCTTCGTCATATGCGGTAACCACCGGCTCGCGGTCGATAATCATCGGTGCGGACACTGCCGGTCGCTCAATCGTCGGCACATCCGTGGTACGACGACGGCGGCGCATCAGAACGAAGGCAACCAAACCGATGCCGCCGATGCCCAGCAGGGCGAATAAGAGCGCAGCGGAACTTCCATCTCGGATGGGTTCAGAGATCGGCGCAAGCTCGCTTTCCGCAACAACCGGCGCCTCCATTGCACTGTCCGCCACGGGCATGGCCGAAGCGGCTACTCCTTCATTTTCCGACATGGAAATGGCCGCAACCGGTTCTGCAGCGGGCGTCGACTCCCGGGCATTCGTTTCTCGGGTAGTCGTAGCCGGACGGACGGGCACGGGATCCGCGTTCACCGGCTCGACCGGCTCAGCTTCCTCGATCTCTATCGGCTGGGTTTCGGGGAGTACCGGTTCGGCTGCAACGGGCTCGACGGGGAGTGCCGGCGCGGGTGTCGTCGGCGTGGTCGCGGACGCAGGCGCGGGCGGCTGCGATGCGATGGCCACGGGGGCCGACGCCGGCGATGAAGTCTGCGGCAGTGTCTCCAGCGCCAGAATGGGCGCGTCCTGAGTACTCACAGGAGGAGCCTGCTGGGCACGCGCAGGAAGGGTATGAAGCGCGGCCATTGCAGCAATCGCTATGGGGGCGCTGGCGATCAGATGACGGGTCTTGGTCATGCCCAGAAAACGAACACGATTTCGCCACAGTTCCAATGAACGGTTGTTCAGGAAAGTGTAACCACCTGCTTTTTAACGATTTTTCTGTTTCAATTCACGACTAGCTGCCAAGTGCTTGCGACGAGGCGAACACACTTCGGCATAGTCCTGCCGCCCTCTGTTTACTTTTCGTTCCGGCGCTATAATTGTCGATGCGTGACACAGCCGGTGCCCCTCCCTGCCCTTCACGCAAGCCATGCCGGAACCTGGCTACGCGATCCGAACGGGCCGACGCGGGGTTGCTCCAAAGGTGAGGCGGTGATGGCGGCTGCCGACACGCCTCAATTGCTGATGAATGCTCCGCTGGTGGCAAGCAGGCTGGGCTATCCCGACCTGTCTGGCCTCGACCTGCTGGAACTCTTCGCGTTCGTCCATCCGGCGAGCTTTTGTGTGCCAACGCCCAAAGGGCTTGCCCATGCGCTGGGCCTCGACGAACCGGTCGATGATGCTGCAGTGCCCCTGTTGCTCCAGCAGGCCGTCGGCGTATTGGTGGCAACCTGCGAGAGCGAGGACTGGGAGCAGCGCGAAGGGGCATGGTCGAGCTTGCAATCGCTCGCGCGGCTGCGCTGGCCCTGGGCGAATGTACTCGCTCCGCATGTGAGGAGACCGCAACGCGCCGAAAAATGGCTCTTCTCGCGGCTGCCCGAGTCGGAGGAGGCCCCCGAACGAGCGCAGCCGGCACAAGTCCTGATCGAAGAGCCGGAAATCGAAGCGCATCTCGAACGGCTGACCGGAGAAGGCGCAGAACGGCGTGAGGGGCAGCGGCTGTTCTCACGCGACGCGGGCAGCGTGTTCAGCCCGCGCGACAAGCGGAAACGCCCCCACCTTCTGCTGGCGCAGGCCGGCACCGGCATAGGCAAGACGCTGGGCTATCTCGCCCCTGCCTCGCTTTGGGCCGAACGGTCGGGCGGCACCGTATGGGTTTCGACCTATACCAAGAACCTCCAGCGCCAATTGCGGCAGGAAAGCAGGCGGGCATGGCCGAATGTCCGCGCGGATGGTTCGCCGCCCGTGGTCGTGCGCAAGGGCCGGGAGAACTACCTTTGCCTGCTCAATCTGGAAGACGCGCTGCAGGGCGGGTTTGCCGGTCGTCCCGCCATTCTCGCGCATCTTGTCGCGCGCTGGGCGGCCTATTCGCAGGATGGCGATATGATCGGCGGCGACCTGCCCGGCTGGCTCGGCACGCTGTTCCGCAAACGGGGGATTGCGGCGCTCACCGATCAGCGCGGCGAGTGCGTTTTTGCCGGGTGCCCGCATTACCGGAAGTGCTTCATCGAGCGCAGCGCGCGCAATGCCGCGCAAGCCGATCTGGTGATCGCCAACCATGCTCTGGTGATGGTCAATGCGGCGCGCGGGCGCGATGCGAATGCCCGCCCGACGCGAATCGTCTTCGACGAGGGGCACCACGTTTTCGATGCTGCCGACAGCACTTTTTCGGCCGCGCTCACCGGACAGGAAGCGATCGAGCTGAGGCGCTGGATTATCGGCCCGGAAAAGAACAGCCGCGGGCGGCGCCGTGGCTTGTCGGCCCGCCTGGCCGACGTTGCAAGCTATGACGATGCCGGAGGCGAGGCGGTCGAAGATGCCGTGGAAGCGGCCCATGTCCTGCCCTCCGATGGCTGGCTCGGACGCCTGGCGGAAGGTTCGCCTATCGGGCCGTTGGAGGAACTTCTGGCCGTCGTACGCGCGACCACCTTCGCGCGCGACGAGAAAGGGCTTGAAGCGGGTTATGGCATCGAGACCGAAACCGCACAGCTTCCGGGCGAACTGGTCGAGGCCGCGAGCACGGCGGCGCAGGCCCTCGCCGCAATCCGCGCACCGCTCCTCAAACTCGCCGGCCGGCTCGAAGCGGTCCTCGAAAACGCGCCCGACTGGCTCGACGGCCAAGGCCGCGCGCGGATAGAAGGGGCGCGTCACTCGCTCGCCTGGCGGATCGATCTTATCGCCGCATGGGAGGCGCTGCTATCGGCTGGGGGGCCCGGCCGATCCGGAATTCGTCGACTGGCTGCAAGTCGATCGCAATGACGCCCGCGAATTCGACGTGGGGCTCTATCGCCACTGGCTCGATCCGATGAAGCCCTTCGCAAAGGTGGTGCTCGAACCGGCGCACGGGGTCATGCTGACCAGCGCCACGTTGACCGACCGCGACGAGCGCGGCCCCGACTGGGCTCACGCCATCGCCAAGAGCGGCGCACCGCATCTAGAACTGCAGCCCGCGACAACGCAGGCCGACAGCCCCTTCGACTACGCCGCCCGCGCCGAAGTGCTGATTGTTACCGACATCAAGCGCGGCGATATTCCCGCGCTGGCCGGCGCCTATGCCCGCCTGATCGAGGCGAGCGATGGAGGCGTTCTGGGCTTGTTCACGGCGATCCGGCGGATGCGGGCTGTTTATGGCCGGATTGCCGACCGGCTCGCACGCGAGGGGCTGCCGCTCTATGCGCAGCATGTCGATCCGATCGACACCGGCACGCTGACCGACATCTTCCGTGACGATTCGCATGCCAGCCTGCTCGGTACCGACGCGCTGCGCGACGGGGTCGACGTGCCCGGCCGAAGCTTGCGCTGCGTCGTGATGGAAAGCGTGCCCTGGCCGCGCCCGACCATCCTCCACCGCGCGCGCCGCGCCGCTGCCGCCGAGCAGGAAGGCGGTGCCCAGCGCTATGACGACCGGATCATCCGCGCACGGCTGGCGCAGGCCTTCGGGCGGTTGATCCGCACGCGTGAGGATTCGGGACATTTCGTCGTGCTTTCGCCCGCCTTCCCCAGCCGGCTGCTCTCCGCCTTTCCCGAAGGCACGCCCGTCACGCGGTTGACACTCGAAGAGGCTTTACAGCGCGTTGCCAAGGGTGTTGTTAGCCCCGAGCAATCGACAGCGGAGACCCAGCCCCAGTGATGACGCGCGCATGAAGATCCTCGGCCTGCTGCGCCACGCCAAGTCCGACTGGGGGCAAAGCGACAAGCGCGATTTCGATCGCGGGCTCAATGATCGCGGGCGCCGCGGGGCGCAGGTGATCGGCGAGCATATCCGCGCGCATGGCGTCGGTTGGGACCGGCTGGTCGCCAGCCCCGCCGAACGCGTGAAGCAAACGCTGGCTGCGGCGCTTCCCGCCTTCGTACCGCAATGGGACGAGCGGCTCTATCTCGCGGGCACCGACACGATCATGGACGTAATCCGCGAAAGCGGCGGCGATGGCGAGAGCCTGCTGGTTTCGGGCCACAACCCGGGGTTCGGCGACATGCTGTTCGAACTGGTCGCGCCCAAAAACGAGAACGCGCTCTACGACGAGGCGAAGGTGAAGTTCCCAACCGCCGCCTTTGCCGTGTTCGAACTCGATATCGAGGAGTGGAGCGACCTGCGCGACGGCTGCGGCGTGCTGGTCCATTTCGCCCGCCCCCGCGACCTCGATCCGGAGCTTGGGCCGGAGTATTGACGACCGTTACCGTTGCCGGAAGCGTTGCGTTTGCCAGAATCCTGCGGCTTTTGCGCTGGACGCGGACACCGGATCTCGGTTGTCCCGCAATCAATTCGAAGCAGTGGCTTATCGGCTATCATCGATCGGGAAGTGGCGCGATAGCAAGGAGCGACGATTCGATATGGACGCCGATCGGCAGATTATTCCGATCAAAGTAGAGCGTTACATGCTTGTCTTCATTGCCTCGCGCTCTATCCATCTTGAGAGTGAGATCAATCCCGTCCTGAGGGCGCTCGTAGAAGGTCGCTCGTGGGCCAATCACTTCACGCGCCTTTCGTCTTTCGCGCCGAGACATCGGCTTGATGATATTAAAAGTTGCCCCAGCGTAGCTATCAAGTTGGCGCACTTGACTTGCCGTCAGCGGAATCACCCCACCCAAGGTTGCATCTTCACCACTGATCACTGCGTTCGAAAAATTCTCGGCCATCTCATCTCGTGAGGGCACTTTTTCAATCGTAAGACCAGCCTCCGTTGGAGCAAAGCTAGCTTTGGTCGGATTGACCGCGAGGGCGAACAGCGCACCATCGT
>CAMYIQ010000177.1 GCA_947258465.1 uncultured Erythrobacter sp. | reverse complement strand
TGACGATATTCCGTTCTGAGGCGCGCATTCCACAGCACGCGTAAGTTCTTTATTGCGCTTGCGATCGCAGCGGCCTTCTTCCTTTTCGGGTGGAAGGCCGCTTTGTTTATGGCTCAGGATAGCTGTCTCGATGCCGGCGGACGCTGGGGCAGTCGGGAGTGCGAAGGTCTGCCGCTTACCGGCTGACGCAGTCAGTCCAGTTTCAGCGCTGCCAGTGCGTCGGCGAGCGGGCCGCTCGGCGCAAGGTTCTCGTCGCTGGCGATACCGGCCTGCTTTCTTGTTTCATCGGCACCAGGTCCTTCGCGATAGGGGTCGATTGCAAGCGCCAGCGTTTGCGCGATCGCTTCGCCGAGATCGAACGTCTCGCCCTCATACTCGATCTCGTCGAGGTCCTCGCTGTCGAGCTCTATTTCCTCGTCGGGCGCGTGGGCGGGCAGCGAACCGGCGGGGACGAAACGCAGGACGAGCGGTTCCTCGACATCGTATGTCAGCTCCTCGCCCGTAATGGCACAGGGCTGCTGGATCGTTGCCAGTAGCTTGCCATTGACGAGCACGGCATCTTCATCGGTGGCGAATTCGATATGCGCGGCGAGGGCAGGGACGGCGGTAACGCCGAACCGCTTTGCCAGCGCCTCGCGCTCGGTAGTGTCGGCAGTGATCGTCATTGCTTCCGCGGGCAGGGCGCGCGGCTTCACCAGCCGGCTGAGTTCGGGCGCGCTCATGCCGCGATCTCCCCTGCGCGCAAGTGTTCGATGCCGGTGCGCTCCAGCCGTGCATGCAACGCCGCCATGCGCTGTACCAGCGCCTCGGCTTCGTCCGGCTGGGCCATTGTGACATTGCGGCGCACCGCTTCCACCAGCACCTTCGGATCGGTGCGCAGGCCTTCACGGTAGGCGCCGATGCGCCCGTTCAGGCTTTCCATCAGCGCCGTGATCTTCTTCCCCACCGTGGGATCGCCGATGCCCGCTTCGCGCATCTGTCCCTCCATATCCTCGACGAACAGTTCGGTCAGCCGCGCGGTGCTGGCCTCCATGCTGCCTTCGTCTTCCAGCCGCAGCATGACCAGCGTCAACACCAGCGTAATCATATCGTACCGCCCCTCGATGCTGTCGGCGACGCCGCACATGCGGTACCAATCGGGATCGCGGGCTTCGGCCACGGTGCGGTGCCACAGCGCGCGCCATTCCTCGCGCGGGTCGGTTCGGGTGCCGAAGAGGCGGGCGACAAAGGACACGTTTCTACTCCGTTCAGCGGCAATACAGGCCGCGATCCCCAAGCGTCCCCCATTGCCGAGTTGCATGGGCAGACGCTTTCGGATTAAGGCGTTGCCCGAGCATATAGGCAGGGGGCCGCCCGCGGCCAAGCGCCTGCCGACAGACGGAGATTTGCTGTTCCCATGAACAGATCGAAAATTCTGGGTCTTGCCGCGATCGGCGCGGCGGCCATCGCCGTGAGCGGCTGCACCGCGATCCGCGAACCGCGCGGATATATCGTCGATGCAACATTGCTGCAGACGGTCCAGCCCGGGATCGACAACCAGCGCAGCGTCGAGGGCACGCTGGGCCGCCCGACTTTCGAAAGCCAATATGGCCAGCCCACCTGGTATTATGTGTCGAGCACGACCGGGCGGAAGCCTTTCGTCCGTCCGCGCATTCGGGAACATTCGGTCCTCGCGGTGAAATTCGACGAGGCGGGCAATGTCGTGTCGGCAGAGCAGACGGGTATCGACAAGGTCGTCTATCTCAGCCCCGATGGCGACGAAACGCCCACGCTGGGCCGCGAGCGGACCTTCCTCGAAGACCTGTTCGGCAATATCGGCGCGGTCGGCGCGCCGGGCGCTGCAGGCCCCGGATAATAAGGCCCGACACGCACGGCTTGATCCCGGCTTCGCGCGCCCCATATCGCGCGGCATGAGTTCACAAGACGATCGCCACGGGCTGACCCAGTGGCATTCCACCACCATCATCGGCGTCAAGCGCGGCGATGCCACTGTCATTGCCGGGGACGGACAGGTTTCCATGGGCAATACGGTGATGAAACCCAATGCGCGAAAAGTCCGCCGGATTGGCGAAGGCGGCAAGGTCGTCGCCGGGTTCGCGGGTGCGACAGCCGATGCCTTCACTCTCTTCGAGCGACTCGAAAAGAAGCTCGAACAGCATAACGGTCAATTGCTGCGCGCTGCGGTCGAGCTGACCAAGGATTGGCGCATGGACAAATATCTGCGCAATCTCGAAGCGCTGATGATCGTCGCGGACGAGGAAAACCTTCTCGTGCTCACCGGAAACGGCGACGTGCTCGAACCGGAGGGCGGGATCGCCGCGATCGGATCGGGTGGAAATTACGCGCTTTCAGCGGCCAAGGCGCTGGTCGACTACGAAGACGATGCGGAAACCATCGCGCGCAAGGCCATGGCGGTCGCCGCCGATGTCTGCGTGTTCACCAATGGCAATGTGACCGTAGAGACGGTCTGAGGAATCGATGGACAATCTGACCCCCAAGGCGATCGTCGCCGCGCTGGACGAGCACATTATCGGCCAGAAGGATGCCAAGCGCGCGGTTGCCGTGGCGCTGCGCAATCGCTGGCGCCGCCAGCGGCTCGGCCCCGAATTGCGCGACGAGGTTACGCCCAAGAACATCCTGATGATCGGCCCCACCGGCTGCGGCAAGACCGAGATCAGCCGCCGTCTGGCGAAGCTTGCCGAAGCACCTTTCATCAAGATCGAGGCGACCAAGTTCACCGAAGTCGGCTATGTCGGCCGGGACGTCGACCAGATTGCCCGCGACCTTGCCGAAGAGGCAACTCGCCTGGAAAAGGAACGCCGCCGCGAGGCGGTGCGCGAGGCGGCCAGCGAGGCGGCGATGGAGCGCCTGCTCACTGCGCTTGTCGGGGACAATGCCAGCGAGGCGACGCGCGAGGCGTTCCGCCAGCGCATCGTCGAGAACGCGATGAACGACACCGAGGTCGAGATCGAGGTGCGCGAGCAGCCCGGTCAACAGATGGACATCCCGGGCATGCCCGGCGGTGTCGGAATGATCGACCTCAGCGATATGCTCGGCAAGGCGATGGGCAAGAGCCCGATGAAGCGCCGCAAGCTGAAGGTCCCCGATGCCTGGGACCGGCTCGTCGACGAGGAAGCCGAAAAGCGGATGGACCAGGACGACGTCAATCGCGTCGCGCTGGAAAATGCCGAGACCAACGGCATTGTCTTCCTAGACGAGATCGACAAGATCGCGGTGTCCGACGTGCGCGGCGGATCGGTCAGCCGCGAAGGCGTGCAACGTGACCTGCTGCCGCTGATCGAGGGCACTACCGTTGCCACCAAGTACGGCCCGATGAAAACCGACCACGTGCTTTTCATCGCGTCCGGCGCGTTCCACGTCGCCAAGCCGTCCGATATGCTGCCCGAATTGCAGGGCCGCCTGCCGATCCGCGTCGAGCTGCGCGCGCTGACCGAAGAGGACTTCGTCCGCATCCTGAAGGAAACGCGCGCCAATCTGGTCGAGCAATACACAGCGCTGATCGGTACCGAGGACGTGACGCTGGACTTCACCGAAGATGCGATCGCCGAGGTAGCCAAGCTGGCGGCGCGCGTCAACGAGACGGTCGAGAACATCGGCGCCCGCCGCTTGCAGACCGTGATGGAACGCCTGCTCGAAGACATCAGCTTCGAGGCCGAGGAACACACCGGCGAGACGATCACCATCGACGCGGATTACGTGCGCGAACGGCTGGAGACGCTCGCCGGCGATGCCGATCTGAGCAAATATATTCTCTGATGACCGGCTCGGTGCGCGACGGCCGGGCGATGATCGCGCAAATGAACCCGCGCCTCGACGAGCGGCGCTGGTGCTTTGTACCGGTTACGCCTGAGCGTGCGCCGGAACTGCTCGGGGCGGCGCTGGGCACGTTTCGCGAGGATGAGGGTGTCTCAGCCCTCGTGCCTCCCGAGCTTGCTCCCGAAGGCGCGCCGGTATTCGCCCGGATCGTGCTGGAGGTCTATTCCGACCTTGAAGGCGTTGGCCTCACGGCCGCCGTCGCCATGGCGCTCGCCAATGCCGGCATTGCCTGCAATATGATCGCGGCGCTCAACCACGACCATGTCTTCGTGCCTGCCGACCGTGCTGAAGAGGCGCTGGATATTCTGTTGGCGCTTCAGTCCGAACAGAGATGATCCCTGGCGAAGGCCGGGCCCCCAGTATGCCTAGCGCCCATCCATGACAAGGTCCCCGCTTTCGCAGGGACTCGCGCAGCGGTCACGGATGCGGCGCTAGCCCGCTTTCGACGCCGGTCTTGTCGGTCAGGGCGAACTTGTCGACCAGGTCGCTGCTGGCCCGATTGAGGCCGACGACTTTCACGCTGCGGCCGTGGCGGCGCATGCGTTCGACCACCTTATCGAGCGCGCCGATGGCCGAGATGTCCCAGAAATGCGCCTTGGACACGTCGATCACCACGTGATCGGCGGGGTCCGGCATGGCGCCTTCCGGGCCGAGAGCAGCTTCGAAGCGCTCGACGCTGGCATAGAAGATCTGACCCTTGGCACGGTAGACGGCCTTGTCGCCATGGCGTTCGCGTACAACCTCGAACATGGTCATCACCTTGTGGGTGAAGAACACGCCCGACAGGATAACCCCAGCCAGGACGCCTAGTGCCAGATTGTGCGTCGCGACCACCACCACGACGGTCGTGAGCATGACCACGGAAGACTGCCACGGGTGTTTGGACAGGTTGGGAATCGAATTCCACGAGAAGGTGCCGATCGAGACCATGATCATGATCGCCACCAGCGCGGGCATCGGTACCTGGCCGACGAGATCGCCGAGCAGCGCAAGCAGGATCAGCAGAGAAAGACCCGCGGTGAAAGTCGACAGGCGGCCGCGACCTCCACTGGTCACATTGATGACCGACTGGCCGATCATCGCGCACCCACCCATGCCGCCGAACATGGCCGCGACGATGTTGGCGACGCCTTGGCCACCGCTCTCGCGGCGCTTGTTCGAGCCGGTGTGCGTCATGTCGTCGACGATCTGCGCGGTGAGCAGGCTTTCGAGCAGGCCGACCGCAGCCATGGTCGCCGAATAGGGGGCGATGATGGCCAGCGTTTCCCAGGTCAGCGGCACATCGGGCAGCGCGAAATAGGGCAGGCCTTCGGGCAGTTCGCCCATGTCGGAGACGGTGTTGACCGGCGCGTCGAGCCAGATGGTCAGCGCGGTCAGCACGATGATCGCGATCAGCGGGCTGGGCACTGCGGTGGTCAGCTTGGGGATCAGGTAGATCATCGCCAGTGCGGCGGCGACCATGGCATAAGTCACCCAACCGATGCCGTCGGCGGTCGGGTCGAGCTGCGGCAACTGCGCCATGAAGATAAGGATCGCGAGCGCGTTGACGAAGCCGGTGATGACGCTGCGCGAGACGAACTGCATCAGCAGGTCGAGCCGCAGCAACGCGGCCACGCCCTGAAATACACCCATCAGGATGGTCGCTGCGAAAAGGTATTCGACCCCGTGGTCGCGTACCAGTGGGACGACGACCACCGCCACCGCGGCGGTCGCTGCCGAGATCATACCCGGCCGTCCGCCGGTGAAGGCGATGACCATGGCGATGGCCACCGAGGCATAGAGACCCACACGTGGATCGACGCCCGCAATGATCGAAAAGCCGATGGCCTCCGGGATCAGGGCGAGGGCGACGACGAGGCCCGCCAACACATCGCCACGGATGTTGGAAAACCAGTCGCGGCGGATCGCGGCGCGGTCGAGCATGGGGTTTGTCCTGTCTGATATGGGAAGACGCACACTCGAACGCGCGCGAAAATTCGACCGCCCTATGAACGATGTTGCATTGCAGCACAAGGCCGGGCGCGGCAGGAGCGCGCGCGGGAAGCCCGTTGCTAGTCCACGGGTTCGGGTCGTGCGCCTTTCTCTGCCTGCTGTCTGGCCCACATCTCGGCATAGAGCCCGCGCGCCGCGAGCAGGTCGCGATGCGTACCGCTTTCCGCAAGACGCCCCTGATCGAGCACGAGGATACGGTCGGCATCGGCAATGGTCGACAGGCGATGCGCGATGGCCAGCGTGGTGCGGTCCTTCGATACACGCCGCAGGGTCGCGAGGATTTCCTGTTCGGTCCGACTGTCCAGCGCGCTGGTCGCTTCATCGAGCAGCAGGATCGGCGGATCCTTCACCAGCGTGCGCGCGATGGCAACGCGCTGCTTTTCACCGCCGGATAGTTTCAGCCCTCGCTCGCCTACCTCGGTATCGAACCCTTCGGGCAGGCGCTCGATCAAGGGAAGGATGACCGCCGCACGTGCCGCTTCGGCCATGCGTTCATGCGTGGCACCGTCGCGGCCATAGGCGATGTTGTAACCAATCGTGTCGTTGAACAGAACGCTGTCCTGCGGAACGATGCCGACCGCTTGTCTCAGGCTTGTCTGCGTGACCTGCGAAATGTCCTGTCCGTCGATCAGGATACGGCCGCTCCAGGGGTCGTAGAAGCGGAACAGCAGCCGCCCGATCGTGCTCTTGCCCGCGCCCGATGGACCGACGATCGCCACATGGCTGCCAGCGGGCACCTCGAAGCTGAGACCATGGAGGATTTGTCGTCCCTCGTCATATCCGAACACCACCTGGTCGAACACCACGGTCGGCCGGCGCACCACCAGCGCCGGGGCGCCGGGGGCGTCCCGTACTTCGGCCTCGGTGTCGATCAGGCGGAACATTTCGGCCATGTCGATCAGCCCTTGCCGAACTGTGCGGTAGACCATTCCGAGCATGTCGAGCGGGCGGAAAAGCTGGAGGAGATAGGTGTTCACCAGCACGAGATCGCCCGTGGTCAACACGCCCTTGCTCCATTGCCAGACGGTGAAGCCCATTGCGCCGCCCATCAGCAGGTTCATGATGACTGCCTGGCTGATGTTCAGCAGGCCGAGCGAGTTTTCAGACCGAACCGCGGCCTCGGCAAAGGCCCGTGCCGATTCCGCATAGCGCTCGCGCTCGCGGGCCTCGGCTCCGAAGTACTTGACCGTCTCGTAATTGAGCAGGCTGTCGACCGATCGGGCCAGGGCTGTCCCGTCGAGTTCGTTCATCTGACGCCGCAACTCGTTGCGCCATTCGGTGATCTTGCGGGTCACGTAGATATACAGGGCCACGGCCAGCGCGGTTGCTGCCACAAGCTGCCAACCGAAATTGAGGTAGAAAATAATGCCGACCGCCGTCAGCTCGAGCGCGGTCGGAGCGATATTGAACAGCAGGAAATAGAGCATGATATCGATGCTCTTGGTGCCGCGGTCGATCGTCTTCGTAACCTCGCCCGTCCGGCGCGACAGGTGGAAACGCAAGGATAGCTGGTGGAGCCGGGAAAAGGTGTCTTCGGCCAGTTGGCGCGTGGCGTCTTGGCCCACCCGTTCGAAGGTCATGTTCCGCAGGTTGTCGAACACCACCGCTGCCAGGCGCCCCGCCGCATAGGCAATGACCAGCGCAAGCGCAGCCATGGCGGCCTCGTTTGTCGGCGTGGTCATCGAATCGACCGCACCTTTATAAGCAAAAGGCAGTGCCAGCATCGTACCCTTGGCCAACAGCACGAACAGCATCGCCCCCACGATCCGGCGGCGCAAATTCGGATTGTTCGCAGGCCACAGATAGGGAAGGAAACGCCGGACGGTGGCCCAGCCTTCCGGATCGTTGTGCTGGGCGGTGTCGGGAGCGTCGGGTGGCATCGCACGACTATGTGGGGAAACCATGGCTGCGGGACAAGGTCGGGACGTTCTTCGCGAGATCCGGGCCGGTTGGCGCGAAGCAGGGCGCGCGCATTTTGCGTCCCAGCGGCCCGGCGGGCATCCCTGGCGTCGGCCCTGGCGTCGGCCCTGGCGGCGAAAGGTATCGCCGCCATGCGCGACGATCGAATACCGGTCCTGTCAGGGTAGCGGAGTGGGGACGACCGCCGCACGCGGACTGCGCAGCATCCGCAGGCTGTCCTTCACGATGTCCGGCCACAGGACGAATAGCGTAGCGGCATAGACTGCCGCGCCCGAGACGGCGAGAATAGCGAGCACCGCCGCCGGATGAAGGCCGCTCGGCAGAATGCCGCGGAGGCCCAGCACGCTGGCGGCCATGATCGCGCAGCCGATGATCGAGGGCACGGCCATGGCGACAAACCGGCCCGCGCCGAATTGCATGCGCGGCAGGATGAGGGCAAGGGTGACCAGCAATAGCGTGGGGGCTGCGAACCACCACGCTTTGACCAGTCCCGGGGCTCCGTACCGGATACCGACGAGGAATGCGCTCGCGAAGATCGCCGCGCCGGCAATGTTCGTCGCCAGATAAATGCGTTCTTTTCCGATTGCCGTCACGGTGGGCGAGCAGATGATCTGCACTGCCATCAACGGCATCACGATGGCGAGGCCGGATACATAGGGTGCCATGGCGACCCACTTTTCTCCAAACACCACCAGAATCGCTTCGGGTGCTGTCAGCGCCAGGCCGATATAGATCGGGCTGACCACCAACAGCACGCTGCGCACCGTCCGCTCGAAATAGGGCGCCAGGCTGCGGCCGGCCTTGTGCAATTCGGCATAGGCGGGAAAGGCCACGTCGTTGAGCGGGGGGATGAACCGCCCTGTCACGATCAGCGTCAGAAACAGGGCTTCGGAATAGAGGCCGAGCTCGTATGTGCTGAGCACGCGGCCCGCGATAAAGATGTCGCTCTGGCTCTGGATGATCCAGAAGAACTGGCACACTGTCAGCACACCCCCGAAGCTGATCATTCGCCCGGCGCCTCGAAGGTCGAAGACCGGCATTACCCATAGCCGCGCGGCTATGGTGACCATCAGTCCCCGCACGAAAAAGGCCGCGATCGGAGCGAAGATCAGCGCCCATACGCCGTAATCGAGCAGGGCGAGGACGAGCGCGGTTACGGCCCCGACGATGGCCGATGCCATGTTCGCGATGCCCTGACTGCGGAACTCCAACCTGCGTGACAGCAGTGCCGTGGGCAGCGCGGTGAAAGGAATCGTCAGGAAGATCAGCGCCTGGACCCGCAGCAGGTCGGCGACGGCCGGTTGTCCGTAATAATCCGCTGCCACGGGCGCGAGGACAAGCTGGATCGCAGCAAGCACCGTATTGGTCAGCAACAGCACGGCAAAGACCTGGCCGATTTCACGCCGACCTATCTTGTCCGCCTGAATGAGAGAGCTGGCGAAGCTCCAGCCATTGAGGAAGTTGAGCGCCGTGACGAAGACCTGGCTCATCGCGAACAGGCCGTAGTCGGAAGGGTCGAGGAGGCGCACGACCATGATCGTCGAGCCCCAGGTAATGATTTGGGCGAATAGCTGGCTGCCCCATCTCCACGCGAGCGCCTTGCGTACGCGCGCGCCGAAACCTTCGGGCGGTTCCTGTTCACTGACCCCACTGATCCTCATCGGGTGATTGCTAGGCGCGTTTCGGCGGGAATGCGAGCGATGAGATTCGGTGTGGGGGGCGTGAATCGGTGTGATGGATAGGGGAATCGCCCCGAATCCAGACGGTTTTTCGCGGGGTGTGGTTGAACGCCACCACACGCGCCCTATATGTCCTTGGCGGGTCGCGGGCCGAAACCTGCAGATTTCTGCGGATTTGCCGTGAAGCTGAAACAATTCCGCAAAAAGGCGTTGACCGGATCGGGGTCGGGGCCTAGATGGCCCTCACCGACGCGGCGCTGACGGCTTTCACCGTTCGCAGCATTGGTCGCCAACATAATCGGATAGCCGGTCCCCCGGTGAAAGTCGGGGAAGCACTAGCTGTCCGCTA
>CAMYIQ010000176.1 GCA_947258465.1 uncultured Erythrobacter sp. | reverse complement strand
CGGAGCGCATCCGTCGGTCAAGCTCGCCTTTCGATGGAGGATCGCCCAATGCAGGGTCGAGAGCATGGACGAGTATAACCTCTGCGTCCCACTCCTCCGCCAGGCTCAACGCCCGATCAATTGCCCGATCTGCTTCTGCCCGAAAATCCGTACCGACTACTATCTTTTTACTCATGGCTATACCTTTTGAATGATATACCCATCCTCGATTTCCGGGTACCACGCGATTTCCGGGGGGACAAGAAATTCAGCCAATTGCGTATCGACAAGGCAGGCTGTTTTCCCGAAGGTCGTTGCAATGGAATCTCAACTACATATCCCGTATTTGAGAGAGGTCATTCTCTTTCTCGTCGTGGCCGGATTCGCGGTTCCGCTGTTGCAGCGCAGGGTCAGCCCGGTTCTCGGCTATCTGCTGATCGGCGGATTGATCGGGCCTTACGGGCTGGGGCTTCTGGCCGATGCCTTCCCACTCGCCGCGTTCCTGGTAATCGACGATCTTGATGGCGTACGGGCTTTGGCCGAGATCGGCGTTGTCTTCCTTCTGTTTGCCATCGGCCTGGAGTTGTCGCTCGATCGCTTGTGGGCCATGCGCCGACTGGTCTTCGGGCTGGGCAGCGCCCAAATTCTCCTGACCGGTGTGGTGATCGGCGGGGTGGCCTACGCCTGGGGCAATTCGGGGCCGGCGGCCTTGGTGCTGGGCGCTTGTCTGGCACTCTCGTCCACGGCGATCGTCATGCAGTTGCTGATCGAGAAAAGCCGCCTCACCACTCCGGTGGGACGGTCGGCCTTTTCTGTCCTCCTGATGCAGGATTTGGCCGTCGTACCCATCCTCTTCATTGTCGGGGTGCTGGGCACGGTTTCCGAAGGGCAAGGGGTTCTGGGCGGGCTGGCGCTGGCACTGGGAGAGGCGGCGATTACCGTCGTGGTCATCTATGCGGTTGGCCGTCTGGTGCTGCGCCCCTTGTTCCGCGCCACTGCGCAGTCCGGAAGCCGCGAAGCGTTCATGGCCATGATCCTTCTGATCGTACTTGGTACCGCAGCGATTACCGGAGCAGTCGGCCTGTCGATGGCACTCGGAGCATTCCTTGCGGGTCTGCTCATCGCCGAGACCGAGTACCGGCATCAGGTCGAAGTCGATATCGAACCGTTCAAGGGGCTGATGCTGGGCCTGTTCTTCATGTCTGTCGGCATGGGCATCGATTGGCGCGTCCTGGTGGACACACCGCTATTGATCGCCGCGTCAGTCGTCGGTCTGATCACGATAAAAGCGGTTTTGAACATAAGCCTGTTCCTCTTATGGAAAACCCCGATCCACCGTGCGGTAGAAGCGGGTCTCCTTCTGGCGCAGGCTGGTGAATTTGCTTTCATCGTGGTCGGCCTGGCGATGTCTCTAGGCCTGCTTCCGGGGAGCACCGGCCAGTTCATGTTGATCGTCGCAAGCATCACCATGGTCCTCACTCCGGGACTGGCCGAGGCTGCTCGCAAACTGGCAGACAGGATCGAAAATCGTTTAAACGAAAGGCATCCGGATGCCACCGATCAGGTGGAGGATCTGGAAGGACATGTTCTGATAGCGGGATTCGGAAGGGTGGGCCGGATGATCGCTTCGATCCTCGATCGGGAAGGGCTCCCCTATATCGCGATCGACAAGGACCCGATCATTGCCTCCGAAGCCCGTGCGTCCGGACTGCCCGTGCGATTTGGCGACGCTTCGCGGCTGGAGATTCTCCAGGCCAACCATGTAAAACAGGCCGCAGCCTTGGTCATAACCCTGGGAGACGCGAAGCACACGGAACTGCTGACCCAGCGCATGCGGGAAGCGGCGCCGCACGTTCCGCTGTTCGTAAGGGCGCGGGACAAGGACCAGGCCGACCGCCTGACCGATGCCGGGGCAACCGCCGCAGTCCCCGAAACGGTCGAGGCAAGCCTTCAGCTTGCCGCCAGGCTGCTTGAGGGATGCGGTCTGGATGACGAAGTCATCCAACGCCGCCTTCAGCTCGAGCGCGCCTGAGCGCGGTTCCCGGTAGGCTGGAATAGATCGGCGTAGGGGCAGAACGCTATCGGCGGAGCGAGTGCCCGCGTCGCCGCGAGAAGTTTCCGGGTTATGCGCGGCGCGGCGCCGCGCCAGCCGGGCCCAAGTGCCGACCTTAGCTCTCGCGCGTTTTAAGCCACTCTTCCAACCACTTGATCGAATACTGGCCGCTCTTCACATCCGGCTGCTGAAGCAGTTCCTGGTGTAACGGGATCGAGGTCTTCACGCCCTCTACCACCATCTCCTCCAGTGCGCGCTTGAGACGCATCATGCAGCCCTCGCGCGTGCGTCCGTAAACGATCAGTTTGGCAATCATGCTGTCGTAATAGGGCGGAATGCGGTAGCCTTGGTAAAGTCCGCTATCGACGCGCACATGCATACCGCCGGCCGCGTGGTAATAGGTCACTTCGCCCGGTGAAGGGGCGAAGGTCCACGAGTCTTCCGCATTGATCCGGCATTCGATTGCGTGGCCCTTGAACTCGATTTCATCCTGCTTGACCGATAGTGGATGACCCGCCGCATCGCGGATCTGTTCGCGCACCAGGTCCACGCCGGTAATCGCTTCGGTCACGGGGTGTTCGACTTGCAGGCGGGTGTTCATTTCGATGAAATAGAACTCGCCGTTTTCCCACAGGAACTCGACCGTGCCCGCGCCGCGATAGCCCATGTCGCGCATGGCCTGCGCGCAGACTTCGCCCATCCGCATGCGATCGTCCTCGCCCAGCACGGGGGAGGGGGCTTCTTCCAGCACCTTCTGGTGGCGGCGCTGGAGCGAGCAATCCCGTTCGCCCAGGTGGATGGCATTGCCATTGCCGTCGCCGAAGACCTGGAATTCGATATGGCGCGGATCGCCGAGATATTTCTCGATATAGACGGTGGCGTCCCCGAAGGCGGCCTTCGCCTCGCTCCCGGCCTGCTTCATGAGGGTCTCGAGCTGGTCCTCGCTCTCGCAGACTTTCATGCCGCGTCCGCCGCCGCCGCTGGCGGCCTTGATGATGACTGGATATCCGATCTCGGCCGCTATTTCGCGCGCCTCACCGATTTCGCTGACCGCACCGTCGCTGCCCGGGACCAGCGGCAGGCCGAGCTCGCCGGCGGTCTTCTTCGCCTGCACCTTGTCGCCCATCGTGCGGATATGCTCGGGCTTGGGGCCTATCCACGCGATATCGTGAGCCTCGACGATCTCGGCGAATTTGGCGTTTTCCGAGAGGAAACCATAACCCGGGTGGATCGCATCGGCGTGGCTGACTTCGGCGGCCGAGATGATGTTGGCGATGTTCAGATAGCTGTCGGTCGCGGGCGGCGGACCAATGCACACCGCATGGTCGGCCAGGCGGACATGCATGGCATCGGCATCGGCGGTGGAATGCACCGCGACGGTCTCGATACCCATTTCATGCGCGGCGCGGTGGATACGCAGCGCGATTTCGCCGCGGTTGGCGATCAGGATGCGGGAGATACTCACGGCCGACCTCAGCCGACGACGACGAGCGGCTGGTCGAATTCGACCGGCTGGGCGTTCTCGACCAAGATCGCCTTGACCGTGCCGGACTTCTCGGCGGTGATCGGGTTCATCACCTTCATCGCCTCGACGATCAACAGCGTCTGGCCTTCCTTGACGCTGTCGCCGACCGCAACGAAGTCCGCCGCGCCCGGTTCGGGGGCAAGATAGACCGTACCGACCATGGGCGACTTGATGGCTCCCGCCGTATCGGCTGCGGATGCACCGCCGCTTTCAGGGGCGGGGGCGGCAGGAGCGGGCGCTGCGGCTGCCGGGGCGGGCGTCGCCATCGGCGCT
>CAMYIQ010000175.1 GCA_947258465.1 uncultured Erythrobacter sp. | reverse complement strand
TCGCCTGCGACGAAGCCGCCGAGCAGACGGATCGGAAAATTGTCGATCGTCTCCCAGCCCAGATCCTCGAGCACTTGCAATGCGGTGGTCTTGCCCGCGCCCGACAGACCGGTGACGAGCAGGATACGCTGGGGAGGATTCGATTCGTCGGCCATCAGCGGCGGTGCCTATGCCTTTTCGTTGCGTTTGGGGAGAGGGAGTCCATGCAGCGAGAGTGCATATTCCGCGCGCAGAGCCTGCACCGCATCACCCGCCGCGAAATTCAGGGCGGGCACCTCCATGCCTTCTATCAAGCGCAGCGCGACGTCCAGCGGATAGCGCGGGGCTTCCGGATCGAGCTGCAGGATCAACGCCACGGGACCGCTGGCCACCGGCAGCTCGACGATCCCGACATTGCGCACTTCGATCAACCCCCTGGTGTTGGGCGGGGGCGAGGCGGTGAGAAAGTCGCCCTCGCAGGCGATGCTTACCGCGTCATCGCCCACCAACGTCGCCCCGCGGTCGATCAGTGCCAGTGCAAGCGCCGATTTCCCGGCGCCGGGAGGTCCCGCGATCAGCAGCGCCCTGCCGCCAACGGTCACGCCGGTGACGTTGGCAAGGACAGTGGCGCTCATCGTTTCTGAGCGGCCGGCAGGCCCAGCTTGAGGCACGCGCCGGATTCGCCGTCCTCACGCGATGCGGCGATCAGCGTACCGTCATGCGCTTCGGCAATCGTGCGCGCGATGGCGAGGCCGAGACCCGAATGGTTTCCGAAATCCTCTTCCTCGGGCCGGTCGGAATGAAAGCGCTGGAAGACCTTCTGGCGTTTTTCTTCCGGAATGCCCGGCCCTTCGTCGCAGATCGCCAGCGTCACCCAATCGTCGCGGCGCGAGATGTCGGCCCAAATACGGCCGTTCGGAGGGGAGAAGGACACCGCATTGTCGAGCAGGTTCTGGATCACGCGTTCGAGCCGCACCGGAACACCCATGACCCATACCGGCCGCTCGGCCCCGGATATCTCCAGCCTGCGCCCTTCATTCTCGTCGCGGGCTTCGCGGCTTTCGAAGATCGTACAGAGCAGCCGGGCCAGATCGACTCGCTCGAACTCGGTGCGCGACATTTCGGCATCGATGCGGCTGGCATCGGAAATCTCGGTCACCAGCCGGTCGATCCGGCGCACGTCATGCGTCGCGATGTCGAGCAATTGCGCGCGCAGGGCCGGGTCCTCGACCTTGCCCAGCGATTCGGTCGCGCTGCGCAAGGATGCGAGCGGGTTCTTGATTTCATGGGCCACGTCGGCGGCGAAATGTTCCACCGCGTCAATCCGCTGACGTAGCGCGGCGGTCATGTCGGATATCGAGCGGGCAAGCATGCCGATTTCGTCGCGGCGCTGCGGCAGACGCGGGACTTCCACCTGGCGGTCGCGCCCCTGGCGGACACGGATTGCGGCCTGCACCAGCTCGCGCAAGGGCCGCACGATGGTCTGGGCCAGGAACAGCGACAGCAGGGTCGAGATCGCCAGCGCCAGCAGCACGATCAGCGCGACGGTGGACCGCGCCTCGCGCACGCTTTCGGTGATGTCGACCGGATTGCGCGTGAGCAGCAGAGTGTCGCCGTCGAGTCCGACCGGAGCAGCAGCGTTGATGACATGGGTACCGTCGGGCGCATCGCGCAGCACGATCTGCGTCAGACTCTCCTCGCGCGCGCGGCTTAGCTCGGGCCAGTCCTCCGCATCGTCGCTTTCGGGTTCGAGATAATCGGGCAGGGCGGGCGCGCCGACCACCCGGTCGAACCAGCGGTCGAGCTGCAAGGCGAAGGCATTCTGATCGACGTCCTCGGCGCGTGGCAGGGTGAAGCTGGGCGGGGCGAGCTGAAAGCTGTCGGCCTCGAGTTTGCCCTCTGGATCGTAGACGCGCAGCCGCAGGCGCTGCTCCTTGCCGATCTGGATCAGCAAGGCTTCCTGGCGTTGGGGTGTCGCCCCCGCCAGCGCTTCGGCCGTGATCTGGGCTTCGACCAGTGCGAGCTTGAAACGCTCGTCGAGCAATTGTTTGCGATAGGCATCGACATAGATCACCCCGCCGCCCAGCAGAACCAGTGGCAGAACATTGACGAAGAGGATGCGACTGGTGAGCGAAAGCCGCCGTGACCAGCGCAGCTTTTCGAGCCGCGGATCGCCTTTGAGCACACTGCCGGTTTCGGACATGGTTTCCGCGCTCCGTCTCAGCCTTCGTTGAAGCTGTAGCCCGCGCCGTAGAGGGTCTCGATCGCGGAGAAGGTCGGGTCGATGCTGCGGAATTTGCGGCGCATGCGTTTGATGTGGCTGTCGACAGTGCGATCGTCGACGAAGACGTCGTCGGGATAGGCCGCATCCATCAACTGGTTGCGGCTCTTGATCACGCCCGGACGCGCGGCCAGCGCCTCGAGCAGCAGGAATTCGGTTACCGTCAGCGAAACCGCCTGCCCGGCCCAGGTCACGTGGTGCCGCGCCGGATCCATGAACAGTCGCCCGCGCTCGAGCACTTCGCCCGGCTTGTCGTCGAACTGTTCGGACAGCAGCAGCGGATGATCGCCGCCGCTGCGGCGCAGGATCGCGCGGATGCGCGCCAGCAGAAGGCGCAGGCTAAAGGGTTTGGCGATATAATCGTCCGCGCCCATTTCGAGGCCGGCTTGCTCGTCGGTTTCATCATCCTTGCTGGTCAGAAAGATCACCGGCAGTGGGGATTGTTCGCGCAGGCGGCGAAGCAGTTCCATCCCATCCATTTTGGGCATTTTGATATCGAAGATCGCCAGATCGGGCGGGTTCGACAACAAGGCGCCCAGCGCCGCTTCGCCATCCGAATAAACCCGTGTGTCGAAACCTTCGGCCTGCAGGGCGATGGAAACTGTAGTGAGAATGTTACGATCATCGTCGACCAGCGCGATGACCGTCCGGTTTTCCTCGCCCGCAGGCGTGGGTTCTGGCCCTGTGCTTTCCATCGTTTCGTGACTAGCCGTATTGTTGTGGCAAAACAACGCGGCGTTGTTTCACAGCGGCACCAAATACCGGGCCGCAATTTGACGCAACGGCATGGGGCGACTATTGGCGAGCGGGAAGGCCGCGCATTCGTATGCGAAGGCGATTCCCGGACGAACCCGCATCATGCGCTGGAGGATTCAGTGACCTTTCCGCTTTCCCACTCGCTTGCCGCGCAGGGCATCGAGACCACTGCCACCATTCACCCCAATCTGACCTCGGAAGAGCTGACTGCCGCCGCGCTGGACAATGGCGAGGGCCGCCGCGCCAAGGACGGTCCGCTGGTCGTCGAAACCGGCAAGCACACCGGGCGCAGCGCGAAGGACAAGTTCATCGTCCGCGATGCCGAAACCGAAGATACGGTGTGGTGGGACAATAATGCTTCCATGACGAGCGAGCATTTCGCCGCGCTCAAGGAAGATTTTCTCGAGGCCGTGGCCGATAAGGGCGATCTGTACGTGGCCGACCTGTTCGGTGGTTCGCAGCCCGAATATCGCGTGAATGTGCGTGTCATCAACGAGCTTGCCTGGCACAACCAGTTCATCCGCACGCTGCTGGTTCGCCCGACCGAGGCGGAGCTTGATGGTTTCGTTCCCGAATACACGATCATCGATCTGCCGACCTTCCGCGCCGATCCGGAGCGTCACGGCTGCCGCAGCGAAACTGTGATTGCGGTGAACTTGTCTGAAAAGCTGATCCTAATCGGCGGCACCAAATATGCCGGCGAAATGAAGAAGAGCGTCTTCGGCATCCTCAACTACCTGCTGCCGGCCAAGGGCATAATGCCGATGCACTGTTCGGCAAATATCGGCCCCGACGGCAAGAGCGCGGTGTTCTTCGGCCTGTCGGGCACCGGCAAGACCACGCTGTCGGCAGACGCCAGCCGCACGCTGATCGGCGATGACGAACACGGCTGGTCGGACACGGCGGTCTTCAACTTCGAAGGCGGCTGCTACGCCAAGATGATCCGCCTCGATCCCGAGGCCGAGCCCGAGATCTACGCCACCACCAAGATGGAAGGCACCGTGCTCGAAAACGTGGTGATGAACGATGCGGGCGAGATCGACCTCGACGATAACAGCCTCGCCGAAAACACCCGCGGCGCCTATCCGTTGTCCTCAATCCCCAATACCTCGGAAGAGAATATGGGGCCGCCGCCGTCGAACGTGATCATGCTGACCGCCGATGCCTTCGGCGTACTGCCCCCGATCGCGCGGCTGACGCCCGACCAGGCGATGTATCACTTCCTGTCCGGCTACACCGCCAAGGTGGCGGGCACCGAAATCGGCGTGACCGAACCCGAAGCAACCTTCAGCACCTGTTTCGGCGCACCTTTCATGCCCCGCCACCCGAGCGTTTACGGCAATCTGCTGAAAGAACGTATCGCCAAGGGCGAGGTCGCCTGCTGGCTGGTCAATACCGGCTGGACCGGCGGCAAATACGGCACTGGTAATCGGATGCCGATCAAGGCCACCCGCGCGCTGCTTAATGCCGCGCTCGATGGCAGCCTGAACAATGCGGAATTCCGCAAGGATCCGAATTTCGGTTTCGACGTGCCGGTGAGTGTGGACGGTGTGGACGACGCCATTCTCGACCCGCGTTCGACCTGGGCCGACCAAGACGAATACGACCGCACGGCGGCCAAGCTGGTCCAGCTCTTCGTTGGCAATTTCGAACCCTTCGCCGCGCATGTCGACCAAAGCGTACGCGATGCGGCACCGACGACGGCTGTCGCTGCCTGACGAAATCGGCTCCGCTTGCGGAGCCCATAAGTCGGAGAGGAGACCCCCGGCCGCGGCGACGCGGACCGGGGGTTTTGACGATGGGAAAGCGTATGTAAGGGGAAAGGAGTGTGCGGGCGTGCCTAAGAGCTCGCTCTTTCGCCCCCTTCGTCCTCGTCGTCAGTGTCGTCCGCGATGTCGTTCGCGATCGCCTTGAGGGTGGCAGTCGGGTCGATTGTCGGGCCGGGGTGCCATCTGGTGCCCTCCGCGACCTTGGCCAGTTGGTCCAGATAGCGCTGGGCGACCTTCGCAAGCTCGCCCCCATGCGGGTTCGCCGCCACCGGAGCCAAGCTGCTACGCGCTATCGCGATCTTACCCTCGCTGGCCTGCATGAGCCCCTTGTTCATGGCGAGGCCTCGGTCGAACAGCGCAAGCTGCGATGCGCGCTCAAGCGCATGTCGCGCGGTTTCATTCGGTTCCACTCCGCGCTCGGCGAAGCTGCGATAGTAATAGATCAGCGGTATCGGATGATCCTGTTCGAGCCTGTTGAGGACGGAGAAGGGCTGCATCGCTGCGCCGTAGGCAGCATCCGGATCTTCGGCGTCCTCGGCTTTCGCGAAAAGCGCATAGCCTTTCTGGATCAGCGCGTTCTTTACTGCTGGATCGATTGCCAGCGCGGCATCGGCTGCGACAATGGCGCGATCGTAATTGCCGGCATCGAACTCGGCTTCCGCCAGCGTCGCGAGCACTGCGGGATCGTCAGGGAATTCGTCGGCGACTTCGCGCACATCGGGTAGCAGTTCGAGCGCCTCTTCCCGCGTCACGCCGCGCTGTAAACGAATGCGGAACGGCATAACTTCCCCTTCGCCTTCCGAAAGCTCGCGCACCCGGACCGGAGCTGTCTGGAGTGCGTCGGCCCCCAGGTTCCAGACCTTCATTCTGCGTTGGCGGAGATAGCGGTCGAGGTCTTTCTGAAGCTCGTCGAAATCGCCGAAGGCCCGGTTGGCCGCCTCGACCTGGTCGGTGCCACGCGCGATCGCGACGAGGTACTGCCCAAGTTGCCCGCGACGATCTTCAGCGAAATAGAGGTAGTGGTAAAGCAGCCAGGCACGACCGTAAAAGGCGTCGTATCGCTTGCTGCGGTTCTTTCTGTAGAGTTCCGGATCGATCAGTTCGCGAACGCTGACATCCTTGGCGTGGAAGAGCTCGCCGGCCCGATGGCTAGCCGGGCCGCCAATCGAGATACCGCCATCTTTTTCGAACTTCGCCGATGCATAAAATTCCGCTGCACCTTCATTGACCCAGCGCGGCAACGCATAGGGCGAATTCGACATAAGGTAATGGTGCGCATATTCATGCAGCAGAATGGTGACCGAAAAATCCGTCCGCCGTTTGTGCATACGGATGTCGGGCACGAACGCCCGCGAAGCGCCGGCGCGCGAGAAATAGAAACCCGCAACGTTTTTCGCGCCCTCGCCAAGGAGTTTGCGGACCTTGTGCTCGCTGCCGACCACGAAAATCGTCACGCGGTTCGAGGGGCTGGGTTTCGTGTCTTCGCGTAAGTTCAGCACGTTCAAGGCGGCGTGGTAGCGTTCCAGCGCTTCGCCGAATTCCTGCACGTCTTGCCAGCGATCGTCCGCATAAACGACGAAATGGTCCGATTCCGCCGCATACCAATCAGCCTGCGCGGGGAACGCGAAGACCAAGCTGGCAAGGAGAAATAGAACCCTCTTCATCAAAACGACCCCTGAAATCCAATCAGGCCGACCATTGCATGATGATTTCAGCAATTGAAGTCCGAATATGAAGTCTAGCTGCTATTCTTCGCAATATAGCGGCTGACGTTCTTCTCCAGAACGTCCATCGGGACATTGCCGCCCAGAACTACGGCGTCGTTGAACGCCTTGAAGTCATAGGCTGCACCCAATTCCCGCTGCGCGCGGGCGCGTTGGTCGACGATGCGGCTGTGGCCGAGCTTGTAACCGGTCCCCTGTCCTGGCCAACTGCAATAGCGATCGACTTCGCTTTCGACCTCGGCGGGCTTGCTGCCATTGCGTGTGACGAAGAAATCGACCGCTTTGGCGCGGCTCCAGCCTTTGGCGTGGAGGCCGGTATCGACCACCATCCGGCAGGCGCGGAAGGCCAGGCTTTGTAGATAGCCGAGACGCCCGACGGTGAAATCGTCATAGGCGCCCAGCTCGTCGGCCAGTTGCTCGCCATAGAGCGCCCAGCCTTCGCTGAACGGGTTGAAGGCGAGGATCGAGCGGATCAGCGGTAGGCGGTTGGAATATTCGCCCTCCCACACATGGCCCGGAATGGTTTCGTGATAGGTCAGGTCAGCCAGATCGTATTTGCGGTGCAAATCGGTGGTGCGCAAATTGATCCAGAAGCGTCCGGGGATCGTCCCATCCTTGCTCCCCGCGCCGCCATAGGCGCCCGGTGCGCCGACTTCCTCGGCGGGCGGAATGCGGCGTACCTCCATGTTCGGATCGACCAGCGTGTTGAAGGCGCGGGGCATCTGCGCCTTGATCCACTCGACCCGCTCGGCGATGAAATCCATGATTTCCGCGCGCCCCGGATCACCCTTGGCGAACTGGTAACGCGGGTCCTGCGACAGAGCCTGCATGCGCTCGCCAACCGTACCGCTGGTATAGCCGATATCGCGCAGGATCGGGTCCATCCGTGCGTGCAGGGCTTCGAGTTCCTCCAGGCCCTGCCGATGCACGTCGTCGGGTGTCAGGCGCGTGGTCGTGCTCGACCGCAAGGCCCAGCCATAGAATTCCTCGCCCCGGGGCCGGGCCGAAATGCCGGGATCGTCCGTCGCCACGGCTCGCTCGGCGCGCAATTCCTCGAGCTGGCGGGTCAGCGCCTCGGCGATCGGTCCGGCTTCGATGCTCTTCGCGCGGTTGGCGTGGCTTTCCGGCATGCCCTTGGCCGCCAGCTTCGCACGCAGATCGGCGGCGAAAAGCTCGCCCTTTCCGGCGCTGGCGATGGTCTGCTCCATCTGGCCAAGCGCCTTGTCGAGCAGGAAGGAAGGCGGCACCACGCCCATGCCCCGGGCCGCGCGAATGCGTGCAAGTTCACCATCGAACACGGCGGGCATCTGTTCCATCCGCTCGATATAGGCATCGGCATCGTCGCCGTTTTCGACCTTGTGGTTCGATTGCATGAACCGAGGCAGGGCCAGATACTCGCCGACATTCTGGATCACGACATAGGGCGCGGTACGCCAGTTGCCGACCGGCGTATCGCCATAGGGCAGGGCAAAGCCGTCCAGCGCGAGATCGTAGGCGCTTTCGACCACGTCGAGACTGGTCAGCGTGTCGCTGTCGAGTCCCTCGCGCGGGAAAGCACGGACGCGGGCGAGATCCTGCCGCAATGTCGCGGCATAGGCTTCCTGCCCCGCAGGCGATTGGTCCTCGAGCCTGCCGCGCAGGTAAGCATATCGCCCGGTGTCGACCCCCAGCGCCGTCGCGCGTTCGGGTTCGTGTTCGAGCAGGTTATACCCCACGACCTCGAGCAGACGCTGCGCCCCGATCGAGCGCGCCTGCGATATGGCCTCAGGCCGGGCCGTGGCGGCGCATCCGGAAAGTGCGAGGGCGGACGTCGCGCCGAGACCGGCAAGGGCTTGGCGACGGGTGATGGCTGTGCTGGCAATGGTCATGCGCACGGGTGTGCTTCGCACGCGCAGGGCTGTCAAATACCGTGCAAGCTGCGTATGGCGACGCGCATGCTCGATACCGTGCTCTCCATCACCGTCCTTGCCGCGATCCTGCTGATTATCGGCGCCTTCTTCCTATGGCGTCGCACGGGCAATGTGAAAAATGCGCTGCTGATGGTGCTGCTCGCCGCAGTCGCGCTGATGAACGTCGCGATCTGGACGCTGCCCGATGCGGGCGGCGAAGCCCCGCTCGACAGGCTCGAGCAGGGCGCCCGCTAGCTGCGGCTTACTCGGGCAACTGCCAGAGCACCGATCCGGTGTAACTTCCTGCCACCGCCTCGCCATTGCCGCCGCGCGCCGGTTCGAACCGGGCGCGCTTGCTGACCAGACGGCAGGTGGCCGCGTCGAGCTCGCCATGACCGGTCGAGCCGGTGACGGCGCATCCGGTGACGCGGCCATTGGCGGCGATTTCCAGTCGGAAGGTGGCAAGGCCGGTCAGTTCCTTCCTGATCCAGACCGGGCGGTAATCGTCGTTCGACAACCATGCGCCCGGGTTGTTGCGCGGCTTGGCGCCGACCGGATCGAAACTCGGCGCCGGGGTCGGCTTCGGGATCTCGACCCCGAGACCCGGCGAAGGCTTGGGCAGCGGTAGCAGGTTCAGCGGCGTGGTCGGGATGGTCGGTGCGCTGTTGTCGAGGTCGAACTTCGGTTGCGGGATATGCACAAGCGGCTCGGTCGGCTGCGTCGGCTTTGCCTCGACCGGGTCGATGGGAGGCTGTGGCGGAGGTGGCGGTGTGAGCGGGATGTCGCGGACTTCCCACGGGGTATCGACGTCTGGAATAACGCCGGTCACCGTGAGACCCGTAACGAGCAACGCCCCCACGGCGGCGTGT
This sequence comes from uncultured Erythrobacter sp., assembly GCA_947258465.1. Classification (GTDB taxonomy): domain Bacteria; phylum Pseudomonadota; class Alphaproteobacteria; order Sphingomonadales; family Sphingomonadaceae; genus Qipengyuania. The sequence continues at coordinate 2,186 of CAMYIQ010000175.1, read as the reverse complement.
AGGCCGATGACCGCAGCCATCCCGGCGGGCGACGGCCTGCGGGCTTGATCGATATAGGACATGGTTTTCTCCTCTTCCGATTGCGGAGGCGTTTGCGACCTCTCGTCGAGAGAATGTTACAACATTACCATGTGCGAGCAAGGAGTTTCACGTTGCATTACGCAACCTTAGCGGATCTCGAAAGACGGGTGCGGGGCGCGAGAGCCCGGCCGGTCAGGTGATCGGGCAGCTCGGGTCGAGGCGGAAATCGAGATAGTTATCGACCGACTTCATCAGCTCTTCCTGCTCGTTCTCGAAGAAATGGTTCGCGCGCGGAATTTCTTCGTGATGCACGGTAATGTGCTTCTGCGTGCGCAGCTTTTCGACCAGCTTGGTCACAGCCTGCGGCTGGACCACCGTGTCCTGCGCGCCGTGGATGAAGATACCGCTCGCCGGGCAGGGCGCGAGGAAGGAGAAGTCATACATGCTCGCGGGTGCGCCGATGCTGATCCAGCCGCGGATCTCGGGGCGGCGCATCAGCAACTGCATGCCGATCAGCGCGCCGAAGCTGACGCCGGCGACCCAGGTCACCTGCGCTTCGGGATGGACCTGCTGGACCCAGTCGAGCGCGCTGGCCGCGTCCGACAGCTCGCCGACGCCGTTGTCGAAGCTGCCCTGGCTGCGGCCGACGCCGCGGAAGTTGAAGCGCAGCGTGGCGAAGCCGCGATTGACGAAGGTCTTGTAGAGCCGCTGGGTGATCTGCTCGTTCATCGTGCCGCCGCCCTGCGGGTGCGGGTGGAGGATCATCGCCACCGGCGCGCGCGGACGCGGAGCGGGAGAGAAACGGCCTTCGAGGCGGCCTTCGGGGCCGGGAAAGATCACGGTCGGCATGGGGAGGTATACCCTGGTCGAAATTTTCATGAGCGCACCCTCAAGAGGGCTTGCGCGAGGTTGCGCGCTATATAGGGTTCATTGCCCAAATCGCAATCATTTCGAGCCTGTACCATTTCTGACCGCATCTATCTCGATCATGCTGCCACCACGCCGCTGCGCCCCGAAGCACGCGCAGCGATGGATGAAGGCTTCGTCCAGTGGGCAAATCCCAGCAGCCCGCACGCGCAGGGGCGCAAGGCGCGCAAGCTCCTGGAGGACGCCCGCGAGCGGGTGAAGGCGGCTCTCGACTGGGAAGGCGAGGTAATCTTCACTTCGGGTGCGAGCGAAGCGGCAGCGCTGGCGCTGCGACATGGCAACGCGGGCGCGCGGCTGGTGTCGATGGTAGAACATGATTGCATGATGCAGGCCGCGCCCGATGCCGAACGCTTGCCCATACGCGGCGATGGCGCGCTCGACCTCGATAATCTGAGTGAAGCGGCCCAGCGCGAACGGCCCTTTGTTGCGGTCCAGCAGGTCAATTCGGAAACCGGCAATCGGCAGGACCTGTCCGCCATTGCTGGTATCGTCCACCAGGCGGGCGGGCTTCTGCTTGCGGATTGCGCGCAAGGGGCGGGAAAGATGCCGCTGCCGCCATGCGACATGGCGGTTCTCGCCGCGCATAAATTCGGCGGGCCGGTTGGCGTGGGCGCATTGCTGGTGCGCGATTACGCCATGTTGGCGCCGTCGGGCGGGCAAGAGCGCGGCTATCGGCGCGGAACCGAGAACATGCCCGGCGTGCTCGGCATGGCGGCGGCGCTGAAGGCCTGCGAGCAGCCCTTGCTCGATCCCCACATCCTCGCCCCGCTGAACGAGCTGGCGGAACATTGCCGCGCGCTTGGCGGCACCTGGCTTTCCGACCGGCTGGCGGATCCGACGCCCTATATCCGCGCCATCGCCATGCCCAATATGAGCGCGACCGCGCAGGTCATGCGCTTCGACATGGCGGGGATTGCCGTTTCGCAAGGGTCTGCCTGTTCCAGTGGAACGATGAAGACCAGCCGCGTGCTCGAAGCCATGCAGGTCAAGCCGGAGATCGCTGCCAACACGATCCGCGTCTCGGTCGGCTGGAATACGACCCGCGCCGATGTGGAACGCTTTTGCGAGGTCTGGATAGATATGGCATCTCGCAAATGATCTATCTCGACTATCAGGCCACCACCCCGCTCGCGCCCGAAGCGCGCGATGCGATGCTGCGCTGGCTCGACGGGCCGGGCGGCACCGGTTTCGGCAATCCGCACAGCGCGCACCGTATGGGCCGTCAGGCAAAGGCCGCG
>CAMYIQ010000174.1 GCA_947258465.1 uncultured Erythrobacter sp. | reverse complement strand
GCGGCGTCCCAGTCCTCGGGGGCAACCACCTCGCTCGCTCCCAGACGTGCCAGTGCCGCATCGAGCGCCTGCGGGTCGCATTCCTCGAGTTCCATCCGCCCGGTCGAAATGTCGCACGCCGCCAGGCCGACGCCGTCGCGCACCGGCGCCACGGCGACCAGCAGGTTGGCGCGGCGCGGTTCGAGCAGCGCTTCCTCGGTCAGCGTCCCGGCAGTGACGAAGCGCACGATATCGCGCGCGACCAGCGCCTTGGATACCGGTGTGCCTTCGCGTTTGGCGCGCTCCTTCGCCTGCTCGGGCGTCTCCGTCTGTTCGGCGATCGCGACGCGGCAGCCGCCCTTGATCAGCCGGGCGAGGTAGCCTTCGGCCGAATGGACCGGGACGCCGCACATCGGAACCGGTTCGCCATCGTGTTCGCCCCGCGTGGTCAGCGCGATGTCGAGCACGCCCGCGGCCACCTTGGCATCGTCGAAGAACAGCTCGAAGAAATCGCCCATGCGGTAGAACAGCAGCGCATCGCCTGCCTCGCGTCTGAGCGCCAGATATTGCTGCATCATCGGGGTGGGCTTGCCGGGCATGGGACCGGCCTAGCGAGCATTGCGGTGATTCGGGAGTCGGGCTACCCTTCCTTTCCCCTATGACTTCGCCGCCCGAACGGTTAGGGGCAGCAGCGCAAGACAAGGGGACGCCGATGGCCGACGAGAAATCCGCATTCACCACCCGCGAAGCGCTGTTCTATCACGAGACGATCCGTCCCGGTAAGATCGAGATTATCGCCAGCAAGCCTATGGCGACCCAGCGCGATCTCAGCCTGGCCTATTCGCCCGGCGTGGCCGCCCCGGTGGAAGCGATTGCGGAGAATCCCAAGGATGCGGCCCGCTACACCGCGCGCTCGAACCTCGTCGCGGTCATTTCCAACGGCACCGCCATCCTCGGCCTCGGCAATCTCGGCGCACTGGCCTCGAAGCCGGTAATGGAAGGCAAGGCGGTGTTGTTCAAGCGCTTCGCCGATGTCGATTCGATCGACCTCGAACTCGATACCGAGGATCCGGAAAAGTTCATCGAGGCGGTCGCACTGATGGAGCCGAGCTTCGGCGGCATCAACCTGGAAGACATCGCCGCACCCGAATGCTTCATCATCGAGCAGGCGCTGCGCGAGCGAATGAACATTCCGGTCATGCATGACGATCAGCATGGCACCGCGATCATCGCTGCGGCGGGTCTTATCAATGCCTGCCATCTGACCGGGCGCGATCTCAAGGACTGCCGAATGGTCGTGAACGGGGCGGGCGCCAGCGCGCTGGCCTGTACCGCACTGATCAAGGCGATCGGCGTGCCGCACGAGAATGTGATCGTGTGCGACCGGTCGGGGCCGATCACGCCGGGGCGCGACAATGTCGACCAGTGGAAGAGCGCGCATGCAGTCGAAACCGCAGCCACCAGCCTCGAAGAAGCGCTCGAGGGGGCCGATATCTTCCTCGGTCTTTCGGCAGCGGGCGCGCTCAAGCCCGAATGGGTCGCGCACATGGCCGACAAGCCGATCATCTTCGCCATGGCCAATCCTACCCCCGAGATCATGCCTGAGGATGCCAAAGCGGTGCGACCCGATGCGATCATCGCGACCGGCCGCAGCGACTATCCCAACCAGGTCAACAATGTGCTCGGCTTCCCCTTCATTTTCCGCGGCGCGCTCGATGTGCAGGCGACCGCGATCAACGAGGAGATGAAGGTAGCGGCGGCGCGCGCGATCGCCGAGCTGGCGCGCGAGCGCGTGCCCGAAGAGGTGGCTGCCGCTTATGGTGTCACGCATCAATTCGGCGAGGAGTACATCATCCCCGCTCCGTTCGACCCGCGCCTGATGGAAGTCGTATCCAGCGCAGTAGCCAAGGCGGCGATGGAAACGGGAATCGCACAGGCACCGATCGAAAATTTCGAGGAATATCGCCACCAGCTAAAGGCGCGTCTCAACCCGACGACCGCTGCCCTGACCAATATCTACGAACAGGCCAAGGCCAATCCCAAGCGGATGGTCTTCGCCGAGGCGGAAGAAGATGTGGTGCTGCGCGCCGCGGTCCAGTTCCGCGACTTCGGCTATGGCGAACCGATACTCGTCGGCCGGACGGAGAAGGTGCGCGAAAAGCTGATCGAACTTGCCGTCGACGATCCCGACGACTGGATCGTCGAAAACTCCGCTTTGTCGGACAAGGTCCCGGCCATGGTCGATTTCCTTTACAAGCGGCTGCAACGGCGCGGCTATACCGAGCGTGACGTGGCCCGCATGGTCAATCAGGAGCGCAACGTCTTCGCCGCGCTGCTCGTCGCGCTGGGGCATGGCGATGGCATGATTTCCGGTCTGACCCGCACCTTCAGCCAGACTGCGCGCGAAGTCGGGAAGGTGCTCGATCCGGCTCCGGGTGCAGTGCCCTTCGGCGTCCATATGATGATCGGCAAAAACACCACCGTGTTCCTGGCCGATACCACGATCAACGAACGTCCCACGGCCGAGCAGCTTGCACATATCGCGAAGGAAACCGCTGCCGTGGCGCGTCGGATGGGGCACGAACCGCGCGTCGCCTTCCTGTCCTTCTCGACCTTCGGCAATCCCAGCGGGCAGTGGCTCGACAATATCCGCGATGCGGTGGCGATCCTCGACGCCGAGGAACCGGGCTTCGAGTATGAGGGCGAAATGGCGCCCGACGTGGCGCTCAATCCGACAGTGATGAAGCTCTACCCCTTCAGCCGCCTGTCCGGACCCGCCAATGTGCTCGTGATGCCGGGTCTGCAATCGGCGAACCTTTCGGCCAAGCTGCTGCGCGAACTCGCCGGCGAAACCACGGTCGGCCCGATGATGATCGGCATGGAGAAACCCGTCCAGATCGCACCGATGACGGCGATCGCGCCCGATGTGCTGACGCTGGCGGTGCTGGCGAGCGCGGGGGTGGTGGGCTGAACCGGTGATCCCGTCGCAGCGTAGCCGCTTCGCCATCCCCGATGGCGTGCACTACCTCAACTGCGCCTATATGGCACCGCTGGCGAAGGAAGTGAGCGCGGCGATGGCGGAGGGCGCGCGGCTGAAGGAACAGCCTTGGTCCTTTCGTCCGGCGGATTTCTTCAGCATCGCCGAGGAATTTCGCAGCCGTGCCGCGCGGCTGGCGGGGGCCGAGGCGGACTGTATCGCGATCGTCCCATCGGCCAGCTATGCGCTGGCGATCGCGGCACGGAACCTGCCATTTGCCCGGGGCCAGCACATCGTCACGCTGGCCTGGGCCTTACTTCGGCTCCTGCCGGTACGCGCGCGCCGCATTTTCTCGCTCTCGAATTTCCCGATCGTGTGCCCGACGGATTGACCGACCGATTGGCCGCGGCGCAGGCCCATGTCTCGCTGCGCGGTTCATCACTCAGGGTGACCCCGCATCTCTACAATACTGACGAGGACACCGCCGCGCTGATCGGCACCCTGCGGAGCTGCCTGGCCTAGAAGGGGAGAACCGGGCCGCTATTGGGGACCACGAACCGGCCGGAGACGATCCGGGCCTTGAAGAAGGGAAAATAGTCCGCCGTACCGAAGTGGTTGCCGCCTTCGACGCGGGTGGGAATGCGGTATCCGCCGAAATCGCGAAAGTGAGATAGAGTGCCTCCGAACGGCTGGAAGCGGTATGATTTGTCCGGATTGGCCGAACTCCACCGTTGGATCGTCACGGCTGTCGGCTGGCCATCTGGCCCAAGCGCGATTTCGACTGCCTGATCGAACTCTCCGCTCGACACGATGGCACGCGCGGTATCGGGGCCTGCGTCTTCCCATTTCACCTGTTTGCCAGGCAAGAGACTAGCAGGTGCCCAGAAAGCCGCTTCGGCTACCATTCGCCCGAACGCCGAGCGAAAGTGATCGCGATCATCGGAAATCCGAGCCACCGGGGCAAGGCCAGCCACCCAGAAACGGGTCCACGACCGCCCGAGCACGAGACCATCCGATCCGCCGACAAGCCCCGCGTCGAGGCGCCATAGAAAGCCGTGCGGAAACGATAGAATCTGGCGGGCCCGGAAATCCCGATATTTCGGATCTTGCTTGTCGCCTAGGCCAAGCCGGCCCTCCATTTCGAGAACGACTGTCGGCGAAAGCGCGGTGCCGGTCGCGATGGTAAATTCGAAATATCGCCTCGCCGCTTCCGGCAGATCGGCAACCAGGGCCCGATCGAACAGCGCAGGAGCACCCCGAAAGTCCGGCAACAGCGCAATCCACGCCCGATCGTCGGCGCGGCTGTCGCTCCGGCGCCAGATCGCCAGCGATGCAGCGGCGAGAGAGAGAAGCGCTGCGGAGACGATCAGGACCATCGACATGGCAAGCCTCGTAATGAACTGACTGGTTCGAGCGGCGGCAGGTTGGCGAACGGGCGGTTCGCGTCCGTCGCACGGATCGGCAGAGGCGCAGCGGAATGGTACGACGCGCCTATTCGCGTCGCATCCTGCGCCGACTTTCGCTTCCGGCCAATGACCATTAAGAGAGCTGTGTCGCAAGGCGATTGCGCCGGGCTCTCTTCGTCGCCTGGCGATGACGTTCCAATCGACGGGTAGGGCATCGCGAGGACAGGGTAATGAGGCGCCTCCATCACATGGCGGATCGCATCAGCGCCGCATTCATCGCGGGCCGGGCTCAGGCGCCGGTTCGGTCCGATCTCAACGATCTGGCGGTACTCGCAGGGCTGGCAGACCAGAATCCTCGGGCACTGTTTCGCTCCGTCGCAGCTCCCCATATCGGTTTTGCGCAAATCCCAAATTCGCCGACCACGGGGCGGTTTGCCTTCGATACGCCCGTATCCTCCGGCCATGTACACAATGATCGCGTGCATGGCGAGCGTTGGCTGGCCGGAGCCGCACCTTCGCAGTCCGCCGTCATCATGCTCCATGGCGGGTTTGCGCCAAGCTGGTCGGCAGAGCGAATTATGGCACGTCCGTTCCTTGCCCGGGGGCTGGATGTCTTCGTCCTTGCATTGCCCTGGCATATGGAACGCGCTCCGGTGGACTCGGCCTATAGCGGACAATACCTTCTCAGCGGCGATGTCCCCCGTCTCATTCACGGGTTTTCCCAGGGCGCGCATGATACGGCGGCCCTCGCGTTCGCTCTCGAAAAATCGGGGTATCGGCAAGTCTTTGTAAGCGGCATCAGTCTGGGCGGAAATATTGCCGCCCAAGCGGCGCTGATTGCCCGGTTCGACGGGGTTTTTCTTGTGATCCCCGCGACCGATCCGTTTCGCACCATATTCCGATCCCCATCGGGGCTGGAATGGCACGGGGCGCGAAGGAGGCGGGGTTTAACGACAACGAAATCGCACGCGCTTCGAGACTGATCACCCCGCATCATGCCGGAAGGCCGAAATCCGACCCGGACACCATTCGCGTGGTGCACGGGGCGTATGATCTCTTTTGTCCTGCCGAAGCGATCGACGAACTCGTGCAGGCCTGGAAGCTGCCTCACGTGCAAACGCTCAATGTCGGCCACCGCACGTTCGCTTTCCGGTTCTTGCGGACAGCGAAGTCGTTTGCGCATTATGCGAGCGCTTTGAACTCGAAAGGGTAAACTCGAAAATGGTCAGACATACGCTGAAACCCTCGACCATGCACCGTATCCTCGCCAGTCCGATCGGCAGGCCATTGGCAAGCGGTGTCTTCAACGATTTGAAAATGGCGATGTTGCCACGAGAGTTTCGCATGGCGCGGGCGCGGGCCGTGGCCTTCCAACACAGGGAGCCGGAGGCTTTCCTGTCGGCACTTGGCGTAGATCCCGAAGCGAGACGGGGCCTGATCGAACCGGCTACGAAGGCGCTGGCGGAGCTCGCGCTTCGCCGCGCAGCCTTGCATTCCGTCCAAGGGGCATGGCAGCGGGCGATCTGGGAGGATCTGCGGATCGATCCCTCCGATCTCGTCGCGCTCGAAGAGGAGCGCCGCTTGCTATCCGAACGGGTGATCAAGCCCGGCTTGCTGTTTCGGTTTGTGTGGAACGAGCCAAGTGTCTCGCCAACCGCCTATTCGGTGCCCTCGCCGATACCCGCGCTGCGCAAGGCGGCCGACTGGCTTGCCGATCCCGCATCGCTTTATTCGGCACCCGGCGAACCGGTCGACGTCGCGAGGTCGAATGCTATACCGGGACCCGCGGGCGGGGAATACATCCTTCGGTTTCGGTCTCCGTCCGCTTTCACGGGCCATGATGTCGTGACCGCGCGGGTCTATGAGCCGGCGCCTGGAACCCGCAATGTCCCGACCTTCATTTATGGTAGCGGACTGGGGATGTCCTACGACCTCATCCGCTATTGGCCGGAAGAGGATTACATGGCCCGGAGGCTTGCCGCGCGCGGGGTTCGAACGATTCTTCCGGAATCGCCGTGGCATGGGCGACGTGAATTGCCCGGGCGGTATAGCGGCGAACCATATCTGGCCGGTGCGCCGGTTTCGATTTTCGAGCTGTTTGCGGCCCAAAGCCAGGAAGCGGCGGTGCTCGCCGCATGGGCACGCGAAAATGGTTCGGACAAAGTGGGCGTTGGGGGCGTAAGCCTCGGCGGTCTCGTCACGCAATTGATCGTCGGCCACTGCGGGAGCTGGCCCGAAGCAATGCGACCGGACATGGCCTTCATTGGCGCAGGGTCGGGGAACGTCGACCAGGTCGTGGCTCTGGGCGACCTTTCGAAGCGACTTGGGCTCAGCGATGCGGTTCGCCAAGCAGGATGGACCGACGATTTGCTCGCGGAGCTTCGACCCATCCTCGATCCACCCGCAGAAGCGGCCATCGCCCCGGAGGCAATCATTGCGTGCCTCGGGCTGCGCGACAGCTCCACTCCATATGCGCTCGCGAAGGGCCTGCTGGACCAGTGGGGGGTGCCCGAAAAGAACCGCCTGGTTCGCGATGAAGACCATATGGCACTCTACACTTATCTCATCCGTAGTGCCGAAACCGCTGATCGCGTCGCGACGATGCTCTTGTCCGATTTGCCATAATCGAACCAGCCACTACGCTGATCGGTTCGCGGCCTCATGGCCCCGCCGGAACGCGCCTGCTTCTTCGCCCGGCCAAACATGCGAGAAGATACGGACACGTATCCAGAGCCTTCCCGAGAGGGGCAAAGATCCAAGAGCCGATTACGGATTTTCTCGCGTGAAGTGGCTTGCGAGGCGGCGCATTTTCGGGCCGAGAACGAGGCTTGTCAGCGGAACCAGAATTCCGGTCAAAATCAAGGTTTGCACGCCCAGTGGCAGGGGGTGGGCCAGGCCGGAAAGCAGGATCAGCAGGCACGTCACCAGCGGCCATACGATCAGCCAAACCAGCAGAAGTTGGAGAAGGATGGTTTTCACAAGCCGACCTTTGCGGAAGACGTGGCGCGATTCAGGATCGAGAAATAGCCCGGCATGATCTCGGCAAGTTTCGCCTGGCCTGCTGCGGTAAGGGAAATCTCGCGCGATCGGGCGTCGTCAGAACTGGAGGCGACGCCGATGAGCTTCGCGGATTCCAGGCTGCGCAGG
>CAMYIQ010000173.1 GCA_947258465.1 uncultured Erythrobacter sp. | reverse complement strand
GGCCATAGGTAGCTCCTGACAACTTACCGCAGTGTAAGTAATTTCTAGGCGTTAATCCACCCCGACAATTCGCGCCGGAGCAAGGTTTCGAGCATGGCGAGACCCGCATCCGATGTGTTGAGGCAGGACAGCGCGGCAAAATGGTCCCCGCCCGCTTCAGTGAATTGTTCACGCCCCTGAATGGCGAGTTCCTCCAGCGTTTCGAGGCAATCCGCCGAAAGACCCGGCGCGGCGATGGCCAGACGCTTCGTGCCCGCTTTCGCTTCTTCCTCGATCACCACATCGGTCGCCGGTTCGAGCCATTTGGCCCGCCCGAAGCGCGACTGAAACGTCGTGCGGAAGCGCAGGCCCGGGCGGGCCAGTTTCTCCTGCAGCAATCGCGACGTCTTCTGACAGTGGCAGTGATACGGATCGCCCAGATCGAGCGTGCGCTGCGGCATGCCGTGGAAACTCAGCAGAAGCACTTCGGGCTGGAATGCAAGCGTATCCAACTGACGCGACAGATCGCTTGCCAACGCATCGATATAGGCCGGATCGTCATGATAGGGCGGCAAGGTACGCAGGCTGGCCTGCCAGCGCATGGCCTTGAGCTTGTCGGCTGCCTTGTCGACCACCGTCGCCGTCGTCGCTCCGCTATACTGCGGATAGAGGGGGGCTAGCAGGATGCGCTCGCACCCTGCATCCATCAGCGCCTGCAAACGCTCCGGGATCGACGGCGTGCCATAGCGCATCGCCCAGTCGACCGTCACCTCCTCGCCCAGCCGCACCTGCATCGCATCGGCCTGTCTGCGCGTGATGACCGCAAGGGGCGATCCCTCCTCTGTCCAGACCTGGCGATAGGCATGGGCGCTCTTTTTCGGCCGGGTGTTGAGGATGATCCCGCGCAGGATCGGCTGCCAGGCGATCGGCGGGATTTCGACCACGCGGCGGTCCGACAGGAATTCCGCGAGATAGCGCTTCACCGGCCCGGATTCGGGGGCGTCGGGCGTGCCGAGATTGACGATCAACACCCCGACCTTGCCCGATTTCACCAGGGGATGGTCGGCGGGGAGTTTCTGCGTCTGCCAGGTCATAGGCCCTCCGATAGCAATGGCAGGCGGCGAAAGCGCACTCCGGTCGCCGAGTAAAGGGCATTCGCAATCGCGGGGGGCGCGACGGCCACGCCGAGTTCGCCCGGATCGAAGGCTGGCGCATCGCTGACAAGCAGTTCCACGACGATTTCGGGCGTGTCGGCCAAGGTCGGCAGGGCGAGCCCGGCGAGGCGGTGGGGCACGGGCTTGCCGTCTTCATAGGCCACGCTCGATCCGGTTGCGAGCGAGAGTCCGAAAATCAGCCCGCCCTCGATCTGCTGGCGGGCGATATCGTGATTGACCACGCGCCCGATATCGACCGCGGCATGCAAACGCCTGACACGTACCCCGCCTTCGCCGAGCGCCGCCTGCGCAACGCAGGCAATGCAGCCACCGCTTTCCGGCGATCCGAAGCGGGCCAGCGCCAGTCCCTGCCCCGTGCCGCGGCGCCCACCATCCCATCCGGCAAGCCGGGTCGCGCGGCGCAGCGTATCGGCCATGCGCGGCAGGCCGGACAGCATTTCCATGCGGTAGAGGAAGGGATCGCGGCCCGCGCGTTCGGCCAGCTCGTCGACGAAACTTTCGGAGAAAAAGGCGTTATAGGCCTGCGCATTCCCGCGCATCTGCCCGGTCGGAAATGGCAGGGATACGGGCAGGTGATCGACTGCCACATGGTCTATTCTGTAGGGCGGCACGGCGCCTTCGCAGGCGAGCGCATCGGCCTCCCCGGCCGCGTGTTCCATGGCCGCCTGCGGGGTCTTGTTGTCGAACAGCCGCCGCCCGAATTCCCGGACGGTCGCAGGCATCGCCAGACGGGAGCGCCACGCTGCAATCCGTCCGCCGGACGCGGGCAGAAACGCGGCTTCGAGGCGCGCGCTGACCGGCGTGCGTACGGGCACAGACTGCAATTCCTGCGCGCGCGGCCAGGTCAGATTGACGGGGCGACCGATCTGCTTCGCGATCTGCGCTACCTCGATCGCATGGCGGCGTTCGAGCCGTGCATCGAAGCTTCCCCCGGCGGCTGTGGGATAGAGGACCACATCTTGCGGCGAAATTCCGATCGCCTTGGCGGCCGCCCAGCGCGTGAGCTCGGGCGCCTGCGCCGCGATCCATAATTCCAGCGTATCGCCATCGAACCGCGCGGTCGCGCTTGCGGTCTCTATCGTCGCGTGGACGGCCGGTGCCACCGAATAGCTTTGCGAATAATCGGGCCGAACGAGAAGATCGTCGGGGCTGCCGACTTCCCGTATGCGCTTGGGATCGACCTCGTCATGCGCGGCCTCCAGCGCTTCCAGCGCAGCGGCGCTCTCGACGGCAGGTGGCCCGGCAAACACAGGGCGCATTTTCTTCAGCGCCTGTTCGGCGATCCACCAGCTTTCCGCCACCGCGGCGAGGTAGCGCTTCGACTTGACCACGCCTACCAGTCCTTTGAGACCCTCGACGGCTCCGGCCTCGAATGCGGACAGGTCCGGCTTGCCCAGCGGGCCATGCCGGATCGAGGCATAGACGAGCCCCGGCAGGCGAATATCGCCCGCAAAAAGGAAACTGCCGTCGATCTTGGCGGGCAAATCGAGGCGTGGGAAAACGGGATCGAGTTCGGCCTCTGCCGGTGAGGGATCTTCGCTGGCAGGCTGAACCCGCAAAGGCGCCGGGTCGGGCGGGTCGAATTCGGCAGCCTCGGCCACGAGCGCCCCGAAATCGAGCTCTCGCTCGCCATGCCGCACGAGCCCGCCTTCGACCTCGCACGCTTCCCAATCGACCTCCCAGCGTTCGGCAGCCGCCATGGCCAGCATGGCCCGTGCACTCGCCGCAGCCTCGCGCAGCGGCTGTTCATACGCCATCAGCGAGCAGCCGCGCGCCGTTGCCGCGAAGGCGTTTGCGCGCGCGAAATTTTCGGCCAGCAGGCTGTCCGGATCGCTTGCCAGGCTGGGTAGGTTGGACCACAGCGGAGCCCATTTCGCCGCGAGCGGGACATTGGCGTAAAGGCCCGATGGCGGCACCGGTTCGACTGCGATCTGGCGCCAGTCGGCTCCCAGTTCGACCGCCGCGACCTGCGCGAGCAGCGTGGTCACGCCCTGGCCCATCTCGAGCTGCGGCACAGCCACGGTCACCACACCATCGTTGCCGACCGTCATCCAACCGCCGAAATCGCGTTCGTTGGGGCCGGGGGCGAGCGGACTGGAATAGCGACGCGGCCACAGCCACCAGGCGACCGCCAGCCCGCCGCCCACCGCCGCGCCCGCGATCAGTTGGCGCCGCGTGACCGGAAGTTCGTCTAGCTTTGCGCGCCAATCCATGCGTGGATCTTGGCGGCGATGTCATGGAAGGGCCGGGCCAGTGCATCCCCGCCCGCTGCCGGAAGCGTGCCTTTGTCGCTCCCTTCCCGAATGGCGAGATCGAGCGGGATGCGTCCCAGGAAAGGGAGATCGAGCCGCTGTGCCGCCGTCTCGACCCCGCCCTTGCCGAACGGATCGGATACTTCGCCGCAATGCGGGCAGGCATATCCCGCCATGTTCTCCACCAGGCCGATGATCGGCACACCCGCCTGGTCGAACAATTGGCCCGCCCGCGCGGCATCGATCAAGGCGAGGTCCTGCGGGGTCGAAATCAGCACCGCACCCATGGGCTTGAATCGTTGCAGCATGGTCAACTGCACATCGCCCGTGCCCGGCGGCAGGTCGACAAGCAGAGTATCGACATCGTCCCAATGCGCATCGATCAACTGCGACAGGGCATTGCCCGCCATCGGCCCGCGCCAGGCAAGCGCGCGGCCCGGTTCGACCAAATGGCCCATCGACAGGACGGGGATACCGATATCGCTATCGACCGGAACGAGTTTCTCGTCGCGCGCGACCGGTTTTTGTCCCTGATTGCCGAAGATGACCGGCTGCGAAGGGCCGTAAACATCGGCATCGACCAATCCGACCTTGTGCCCCAATTTGACCAGCGCCACCGCAAGGTTGGCAGTCAGCGTCGATTTGCCGACCCCGCCCTTGCCGCTGCCGATAGCGATCAGGCGGCGCTGCTTGCGCTCGGCGGTCAAGACCACGCGGGTTTCGGAAACATCCTCGCGCTGGCCGAGCGTATCGGCAATCGCGCGTTCGATATCGGCGCGATCCTTGGTGCCCAGCCCGGCGGCATCCACGACGGCTATCGCCCTCCCGTCCTTGATGGTGAGCGCACTCACGCGCGCGGCGAGGTTGGGGGGCAAAAGCGATTTTGGATCGGTGGAACTCATGAGGGCGGCTGCTGTAGCATCGAAAAGCGCGCCGCAACCCCTGTTTTTCCCGCGAAGCACACCTATAACAAGCACCATGAGAGTTTTGGACGGGTTCGGACAGAGGATTTCCCTCGCGATGACAGGTAAGAAAAACCCTTGGGGCGGTGATTCCGGCAAGGGTGGCGATGGCGACAAGCCGACGGGTGCGCAGGATGGCGACAAGCCCAAGGGGCCGCGCAATCCCTGGCTGCCCCCGGGCGGCAATGACGGGCGCCGGGCGCCGAATATCGAGGATATCTTCAAGAGCCGCGGACCCGAAGGACCGCGCCGTACCGGCGGTGGCGGCCCCGGTGGCCCCAACTTCCGCTTTCCCCAGCGGCCGGGCGGCAAGAGCTGGTTCCCGATCGCGGTCATCGCCATAATCGGCATCGGCGTGCTGGCGACCAGCATCCACCTGGTCGGCCCGCAACAGCAGGGCGTCGTAAAAACGCTCGGCAACTACACGCGCCCGCTCGAGCCGGGGCTCAACCTTACTGCCCCGTTCCCGATCGAGACTGTCGATATCGAGGACGTCGAAGGTGTCCGGTCGGTCAGGATCCCCGGCAATAACAATCAGGCCAAGCTGATTCTGACCGGCGACCAGAATCTGGTCGACCTGTCCTATATCGTGCGGTGGAATATCAAGGACCTCGAGGGTTTCAAATTCCGCGTGGTCGATCCGGTCGAGACTGTGAACGAAGCGGCCGAGGCAGCGATGCGCGCCTCGGTGGCCGAGACCGAACTCGACGAGACTTTCTCCGGCCAGGGACGTGCGGCGATCGAACAGGACGTGCGCGAACGCATGCAGGCAACGCTCGACAGCTATGGCGCGGGCATTCGCGTACTGGGTGTCGAAATCGAGAAGGCCGACCCGCCCGCACAGGTTGTCGACGCCTTCCGCGACGTGCAGGTGGCCGAACAAAACGCCGATGCGGCGCGCAACCAGGCGCGCGGCTATGCCCAGCAGGTGCTCGCCCAGGCCGAAGGTGAGGCCGAAGCCTTCGACAAGGTTTACGAACAATACCGCCTCGCGCCGCAGGTTACGCGCCAGCGTCTCTATTACGAGACCATGGAACGCGTGCTGAGCCAGACCGACAAGACAATCGTCGAGACGGACAACGTGACCCCCTATCTCCCCTTGCCGGAAATTCGGCGCCGGGCGCAGCAACCCACCACCACCGTGACGGCACCGGAGGGGCAGTAACATGAGCAATTTCCTGCAGAACCATCGCACCACCGCAATCGCGCTGGGCGTATTGCTGGTCGCTTTCATGATGAGCGCCTATGTCGTACCCGAGGAGGAACAGGCCGTCATTATCCGGACGGGTGAACCGGTCGGCGTGGTCAACACGCCCGGCGGCGAAACCGATGCCGGTCTCTATCTGCGCATTCCCTTCATCGATTCGGTCCGCCGGATCGAAAAGCGCCTGCTCGATCTCGAAATGAACGACGAGGAAGTGCTTTCGGCCGACCAGCAGCGCCTGCTGGTCAACGCCTATGCCCGGTTCCGCATTACCGACCCGGTTCGCATGGTGGAACGCGCAGGCACCACCGAAGGCGTGCGCAACGCGCTCGAACCGATCCTCAACTCGGTATTGCGCCAGGAACTCGGCCGCCGGACCTTCCAGTCGATGCTGACTGCCGAAAGGGGCAGCGCGCTGGCCAATGTCCGCGCCAATCTCGACCGCCAGGCGCGCCAGTACGGGGCCGAAGTGGTCGATGTGAAGATCATGCGCACCGACTTGCCCGAAGCCCCGCTGCAATCGGCCTTCCGCCGGATGGAATCGGATCGTGAACGCGAGGCGCGCACGATCCGTGCAGGCGGCAGCCGCGATGCGCGGATCATTCGCGCCGAAGCGGACGCCGAAGCAGCGCGCATCTATGCCGACGCGTTCGGCAAGGATGCCGAATTCTATGACTTCTACCGTGCCATGCAGAGCTACGACGCTACTTTTTCCAATGGCGAAAACCCATCGGAAAGCAGCATCATCCTGTCGCCGGACAATGAATATCTGCGGCAGTTCCGCGGGCGGCGTTGATCGTTCGTCGAGCGGTATGGACGTCGTTCAAACGGCGTTAAGCGGCGGGCGCGACAGTCGCCCGCCGAAACGCAAGGCACGCAGAGCGGCAACCATGCCCAACTGTAAGCCGTGCAAGCTAGAGAAGAGGACGAAAAGGACGTGAAGCCAGTGCGATATGCATATTCCGTGACGAGTGCGCTGCTGGTGGGCGGCGCCGCGATCTCGCTCGCGACCGGCTATCCGGCGGGCGCCCAGGTCTCCCAGAACGACGACAGCCACATGGCCCGCGTCGTGCCGCGTGCCGGTGCTCCCGAGAGTTTCGC
>CAMYIQ010000172.1 GCA_947258465.1 uncultured Erythrobacter sp. | reverse complement strand
CCGAGCCGAGTTGCGATATCGTTCGACGACTGGAAAAAGAGGCTGAGGAACACCGCTCTGCAAAGGTGCTGCGCCGCCCCACCCCCTATGAACATCCGGACTTTCCCGATGCCCGCACGATGACACCGCTGATCGTGACGCTCCCGGCCGACAATGCGGCGCTCTATGCCGAAGAACATTTCGGGCCGGTGATGTTTATCATCGCAGCCGAATCCGGTGACGACGCGGTCGAGGAAGCAACGCAGCTAGTGCGCGAACACGGCGCCATATCGTCCTACCTCTATTCGACCGACGAGGCTTTCATCGCCCGTTCGCTGGATGCCTATACGGTTGCGGGCATGAATCTCTCGATCAATCTCCACGGCGCGATGTGGGCGAATTTCGCAGCCGCGTATAGCGACTATCATGTGACGGGGCTCAACCCGGCCGGCAATGCCTGCCTTGCCGATCTTGCCTTCGTCGCCGGCCGGTTCCGCATCGTCCAGAGCCGCCGACCGGCTGCGCGTGAGGAAGTTGCCGATGCCGCATAAACCGGAAGACTTAATCGGCGCATGGAAGCTGGTCGATTGGCGGATCGAATATGGTGACGGCGGCGTGACGCGCCCCTTCGGAGAGCAGGCGCAGGGTTTTATCGTCTACTCCGCGGATGGCACGATGACCGCCAGTATTGCCAAGGGCAACCGGCAGAAGTTCGGTATCGCCAATGCCCGCAACGCCGCTTCTGAGCAAAAGTCGGCCGCCTTCGACAGCTATTTCCACTATGCCGGCCCATGGCGGATAGAAGGGGAAGAGGTCGTGCATGAGGTCGCCATGTCGCTTAATCCCGACATGACCGGAACCGAGCAGCGTCGGCTGGCGCAGTTCGACGGTCAGGGAGGTCTTATCCTGTCGGCTTACGAAGACATCGGCCAGGGCAGATCCCGCCACCACATTTTGCAATGGACTAGCGCGGCAAAGTAGCGCGTCAAAGCTTCGCGAAAGCTGCCAACAGGTGAGGCCGCAAGTTCGATCCTTGCCGCGCCCCCATCGTCGGCCGGGCTGACCCGGCTGACGAGCCGGCCCGAGCGATTATCGAAGTTATCGGGCGCTATCGCCAAGCTGGAGCGGTGGCATCTTGTAGCGGCCGTCCGATAGCTCCGCACGGGGCTGATACGTCCGCATGAAGAGATGGAAGGGCGGCGATCCGGGTGGCGGACACGGAAGCCAGTTGCTGGTGCCGCCCGCCGGCCGTTCGTGCTGGATATGCAGGATCAGCGAGCCATCGTCTTCATAACGCAGGCCAGGGGTCCGGTTGCTGATCGCATAACGATCTATCGGGTTTTCGACGAGCGACCAGTCATCTCCATACATGGTCAGCGACCAGAAGGCATCGACGGGCGGTGTCTGCCCGGGCCGGAAGGTCAACACGTAGCTTTTGTCGCCGCTCAGAAGTTCTCCGTCCGGCCCTTTTCTCAGCGAGAAATACAGGCCTTCCTGCGGGACAAGGCAGCCGGGACCGAGTTTCGCGACCACTGCGCGATCGAGAGAGTCTTCGATCCGCTGCGTGATTCCGTAGCTGACCTGCCACCCGTTCACGTCGCGCGTGTCGATCAGCCACCCGGCCCTGCCGTGGATGATGGCATTGGCTTCACTCGCCGCCTGCTCGAGCAGATCGACCAATTCGCCATCCCCCGATTGGCTCGGTCTGGCTCCGGGCCGGATGCCGAGAGCAGCGAGCTTCTCGAGAAATGGCCCGTCTTCTTCCGGTGGAGGGTTTTCAAGCAATCCGGCGCATAACTCGTCGAAATAGCGTGCTCCAAGACGCGCGGGCTGCAGGATCGGAAAATTGTTGAATGCATCGTCGATCGGGCGGTTGGGGTTGGTGATCTCGGGAAAATCCGACAGCCCCGTGAGGGACAGCCCTTGCTGAACCCTGAGAGCCTCCGCCAGATCGTCGCGATCCACCACCATCACGCGCGTTATGACCAGCACGTGGTTCGTCGGCGCATCGACGCGGATTGCCCCCTCGGGCAAATCCCCTTCCCAGCCCGGCCCGCAGATTGCGAACAGGCCTGGTGCGGTCCCGGTGGTCCGCCGACCGATATAGGAAAAGCTGTTGAGATAGGCATCGTTGAGCTGAACGAGATAATAGCGGTCGTTGGTCTCGGGTACGCTCAGCAATTGCGGCTGCGTGGTCAGGTCGAGCCACCCTATACCGTATAGAGTATCGACATTCGGCAAGGGAACCAGACTCTGCGGAGAGGACAGTTCAGGCGTGCCGAAGAGCTGGTTGAACGGAAGTTGGAGCCGTTCGGCGAGTTCCAGATACATGCGTGTCTGAACCAGCGGGATACCCCAGATATAGCCATCGATGGCCAGTTGCTTGAGCATCGCCGAATTGTCGGCTTCCAAAACGGTCATGCGCCTCTCCCCTGAGTGACAAAACGGTCGATGTAGGTTGCAAAGCGCTCTGCGATGGCCTCTTCGTCGAGACCGAATTGGCCAGCGCTGTAGTCGTTGCGGCCATGCTTGTGCTGCGGGTTGGCAGCTTCCCACCCGCGCAGGAGGGCGGCTTTTTCTGCACTCATCGGTATTCCGGCAGCGTCGGCCACCGCGATGGCTGCGCCAGCCGCATCGCTCTTGATGCGATCGTAAGGCAGATCGATAATCTGCAACTCATCGCCCAGACGATCGCGGGTCTCGAGATAGCTGTCGGTCGCGCGTGCCCACCAATCGAGCATGCAAGCCCCGACGAAATGCGGATCGGGATCGTTCACCAATGCCGACCAGAGGGTATGGGTCAGTTTGGCGAGGGACGGGATCGAAACTCGCGGATCGCGGTGGCACTGAACGATGGTTGCCTTGGGGAAGCATTGGAGCAGCTCTTCCAGCGAAGCGATATGCTGCACGTTCTTGCTGATCCAGCGGCGCCCCCTGCGGCCACCGTCCTGCCATTGCAAATATTGGTACATCCGCTTGAGGTAGCGGTAATTGTCCATCCTCGGTCGCTGGATGACCCATTCGTAATACTGCACCGACGGCGCATAGATCGATGGCCACAGCCAGTCGTCGAATGTGGCATCGAACAGCAGGACGTCTTCCTCCGGCTCCTGCGCCGCCATATGATGCGCCGCCGCCAGGTCGGCGTTCCCGTCCGAATGGAAGCCGATCGATGCCACTGCTGCTATGCGGCGGGCGGAATCATCTACCCGCGTGCCCTCGAACGGGGCTGGATAGAGCATGCGCCACAAGGGCGTGCGCTGGACATCCTCATCGGGAAGCGCGGACAGGAGGCGCTGCATCTTGGTCGTGCCCGATCGCGGCAGGCCGATGATTACGATGGGATCGTCGACGTCTTCCTCGAAAATTTCCGGATGGGCCGAAAAGTCCCGCTGGGTCCACAGGCGGTTCACTAGGCAGCGCAGAATATTGCGCCGAAAGGTCGCCTCGCCGGATTGCGATAGATTGCCATCGGCTCTGACGCAGCGCAGCAGCACCGCGAGCGGTTCCAGAAACGTCAGGTCCCCGAAATCGTCGTATTCCGTAAGCTCCCGTGCTTCCGCGAGCAGAGCGGATACCTCCGCGTCCGGCTGGGCCATGGCGGCGCGGCGATCGCCCGAGGCGATTGCGGATGGGCGGGCCACGCCGGTCGTTACCCCAAGCACCGCTACGAGGCCCGTGCCATGGGCGGGCTCTCGGTCGGAACCGCCGTCTGTGCGGCCTCGGCAGCGGAACCATCGCGTTCGCGGCTGCGGGCCTTCTGCATGATTCCGCGAAAGATGGTGAGCGGCTTGTCGGCCTGGGTGGCGAGCATCGGCGCGCCCGATTCGTCGTCGAGATTGGCGAACTGGGCTTCGATGATGACCTTGTCTTCCCTGAAGGCGAGATCCGCCATCGCGATCATCTGCTGCGCCATTGCCCTATCCCCGAATGCCGCCCCCGGCCCCCAACTGAACAGCGTTCGCGATGTGCGCATATCGATCGGAGTGACCGACTGGCACGAATAATGGGCGAACAGTTCCTCATCGACCGGATCGCCCCAATCCGCGGCCTCGGCCGCACCCGTCCGGTGGAACGAGGTGCGCATCAGGAATATCCCCGGGATGTGGAATTCGTAGCATGACCGGATATCGACGGTGTCCGACGCCGAGAGCTGCGGCAATGGCGGGATAGGGGGTGCCGCCTCGATCCAGCGCTCGACCCGAATGCCGCGATCGAGGAGCACGTGGCGAGGTTGGCGGTCGCTCCATCCCGTCGTCGCCCCGAAGGAATCCGCATGAACAAAGGCGAGATGGGACAGGTCGAGCAAATTATCGTTTATCAGCTCGTAAGGCGCCTCGTAATCGAGCTGTCCGGAACTCTGCACCCATTCAGGATCGTCGAAATCGCAGACGGGCGGAATAAGGCCGGGATCGCAGGCATCGCTCTCGCCCATCCATATCCATACCCAGCCGCCTTTTTCGACAACCGGATAACTTCTTACGCAGCCCCTGTCCGGAATCCGATCCTGCCCCGGGATCTCGACACATCTCCCGCTCGGGCTGAATTTGAGGCCATGATACATACAGCGCAGATCGTCGCCTTCGATCCGCCCTAGCGAAAGCGGCGCATGACGGTGGGCGCACCGATCCACCAGCGCCGCAAGATGGCCGTCGCTCCGGCGATACAACGCCACGGGATCGCCCGCGATCTTCCGACTTTCGACTTGGTCGGCGGGGAAATCGTGCGAGAAACCGGCCACATACCAGCAATTCCTGACAAAACTGCCGCTGATAATTCCCATCGCCTGCCGCTCCGCGAATGATGTTTCCTATCGGCCCCATTGGGTAGAGCATGCGTCAGCTCAGGCCGCCGAACCAATGAGCGAAGGGTTGGCAGTCAGGGGTTTTCGCTCAACTCGCCGGAAACTCGCTTTTGCTCAGTTTGCGCATCGGATTCCCTCGCGCAGGCGGATCGCTCGCCCAGGGGGTTACCGGGGCAATTTGAGCAGGTTGGCGATATTGTTACGCTGGATGGCCGAGGAGCCCCCCAGGATCGGCATGACCAGAATGTCGCGCACATAGCGCTCCATATCGAAATCGCGGACATAGCCGTAAGCGCCCATGATCTGCTGGCAGGTCAGGACGATATCGCGGGCCGTATCGCACACGAAGAGCTTGGCCATCGAAGTTTCCGCCGCGGCGGGCTCTCCCGAAGCGACCAGTTCGGCCGCATTGTAGGTCATCAGGCGGCAAGCTTCGAACTTGGTCTTCACGTCGGCCAGCATATGGCGAACCGACTGAATGGTGCAGATGGGCTTGCCGAACTGGACTCGCTGCTGGGCATAGTCCCAGGCATCGCTCACGGCGCCGCGGGCAATGCCGAGCGCCATCGCCGCAACCTCCAGCTTTTCGATGTCGAGGCCGGGGCCGACGAGCTTTTGCCACCCCAGCCCCAGGCCTGCCTCGCCTCCGACGACATCGCTCACCGGAATGCGCACATCGTCGAAGCTGACGTCGAAGGTACCCCCGCCCTTGAGCCCCAACGTGTCCTGCGGCGTCAGCGTCACTCCCGGGGCATCGGGCCTGATCAAAACCAGCGAAAGATTGCGGTATTTCTCCTCCGGCGAACCGGTGCGCACCAGCGCGTAGATGTAATCGGAGATCGCCGCGCCCGAACAGAACCGCTTTGCCCCGTTGACGACCAATTCGTCGCCTTCGCGCCGGGCGCTCGTGCTGACGCTGGCAAGGTCGGCTCCGACATCCGGTTCGGTGAAGCCATAAGCGAACATCAGGCCTTCCTGCGCGACCTTCGGCAGCAGAGCCTCCTTCTGCTCGTCGCTGGCCACTTCGCACAGGTTAAGGCCGGCATAGCAACTCGACTGGATATAGGCGCACCCGACCGCCATGCTTCGCGAGCAAAGCTCCTCGATCACGAGGATCGTCGCGAGGATGTCTCGCCCCGACCCACCATATTCCTCGGGAACGGTCAGCCCGGTCAGCCCCAGCTCGACCAGCTTGTCGTGCACGTCGCGCGGAAAGCGGTTTTCCTTGTCCCAGCGCGAGACCCGATCGCGCGGCATTTCGTTCTCGATAAAGCGGCGCAAGGTGTCGCGCAGCATCGTCAGATGTTCAGTGTCCTCGGACGGAGCCATTCTCAAATTCCCGATATTGCTTCGGCCCGACCGGATGCAAAACCGCTGGCCGCATCGCATCGGCGTACAAACGGTCATCCTCACTTCAAACTCGCAAACGAAGGGCTGTCGGCCGCCCCGGCAAAATACGGTTCGATGCGAGTTCAAGCTGAGCGGGAGCTCCTCTAGCCGCCAAGTCAGCCGCGCATCCTCCGGCCTCCCCGGGGACGGAAAGGGCGCGATCGGTCCAGCAGACACGGCGGATGGTCAACTTTCGGCAGGAGCAGGAATTGAAGCAACGCGGGATTACCTCATTCGGCGCCTATGTGCCGCGTCGAAGACTTCCACGCGAGGCAATCGCCTCGGCGGTCAGATGGGCCACCCCTTCGGCGCCCGGTGCGGCCAAGGGGCATCGCGCGATCTGCTCCCATGATGAAGACAGTATTACGATGGCAGTTGCGGCAACGCGCCATGCGCTGGATGGGCTTGGCGGGCTTGGCGATCCAGCATCGTTGTTCTTCGCCTCGACCACCATGCCGTTCGCCGATCGCCAGAATGCCGGGCTGATTGCCGCCGCAGCAGGTCTGGACGATGGTACGGCATCTGCCGATATCGGCGGTTCGCTGAAAGCGGGTGTAACGGCGCTGCGCCTTGCCTTGGAAGGGACAGGAGACAGTCTCGTCGTCGCTGCCGAAAAGCGGCGCACGAAACCCGGCAGCCCCCAGGAACACAAATACGGCGATGCGGCGGCAGCCTTCTCGATCGGCGAAACGGAGCTGCTGGCCGAATTCGTCTGCGCCCACGCCACATCGGTAGACTTCACCGATCACTATCGCTCCAGCGGAGCGTCGTTCGACTACGTGCTCGAAGAACGCTGGGCACGCGACGAAGGGCTTTCACGGATTATCCCTCAGGCGGTCACGGGACTACTCGAGAAGGCCGGGATAGAAGCGGCCGACATTGCCCACTTCGTGCCGGCAGGGCTCAATCCGCGTGACGCCGGTTCGATGGCAGCGGCATGCGGAATCGCGGCAGAGGCCATCCCCGAAGACATTATCTCGAAGGCTGGCGACGCTGGTTGCGCCCACCCGCTGCTCGCGCTTACCCTCGCATTTCAGCGAGCGGGTCCGGGCGAATATGTGCTGCTGCTGGGTTATGGCCAGGGCGCCGAGGCAATCCTGTTGAAGACTACCGATCGCATCGACAACGCCGCGCGATTGGTCGGCGCCCGGACAATGCTCGCCGACTTCGTGGAAGACGACAACTATCTGCGCTTCCTGTCTTTCAACGGCTTGGTTGAAATGGACTGGGGAATGCGCGCCGAGCGCGACAACCGCACGGCACAATCGGCATTCTTCCGACATCGCGACACGGTAACCGGCTTTATCGGCGGACGCTGCACCGAATGCGACACGCCGCAATTCCCGCGCACGCGCGTATGCGTGAACCCATCCTGCCGGTCGACCGGAACCCAAGTGAAAGAGCCGTTCGCCGACAAGCGCGCATCGGTCAAATCCTTCACCGAAGACTGGCTGGCCTTATCGTTCAACCCACCCCTGATTTACGGCAACATCCGGTTCGACGGCGGCGGTGTGACCATGATCGAATTCAGCGACTTCGCACCCGGCGAAGTGGCGGTCGGGTCGCCGCTCGAGATGCAGTTCCGCATCAAGGATATCGATTCGCAGCGCAGCTTCCGCCGCTACTGCTGGAAGGCAGTGCCGCCCCGCAATCTGGACGGCACCCCCACCGTTCCCCCCGCAAAGCAAGGAACGACACACCATGGCTGAAGGTATTCGCGACAAGGTCGCCATCGTCGGAATGGGCTGCACGCGCTTCGGCGAACGCTGGGATTGCAGCACCGAAGACCTGATGGTCGAGGCATTCGAAGAAGCGCTGGCAGACGCCAATATCGAGCGCGATCGCATCGAAGCGGCCTGGTTCGGCCTGTCCTCCGACGATCAGGGACCGGGCAAGTCGGCCCTTTCGCTTTCCACCGCCCTGCGCCTTCCCAATATCGCCGCGACGCGCGTCGAGAATATGTGCGCCACGGGCACCGAAGCCCTGCGCGGCGCAGTCTATGGTGTGGCGTCCGGCGCTTATGATGTGGCCCTGGCGCTCGGTGTCGAGAAGCTCAAGGACACCGGCTATGGCGGGCTGCCCGAGAGGACCAAGGGCACGTTCGAGGATCTCTGGTTCCCCAGTGTCACTGCGCCGGGCAGTTTCGCCCAGTTCGCCAGTTCCTATGTCGAGGCGCATGGCATCGACATGGACCAGCTCAAGGAGGCGATGGCGCATGTTTCGTGGAAGAGCCACGAGAACGGCGCCAAGAACCCCAAGGCGCATCTGCGCAAGCGGGTGGACAAGGACAAAATCCTCAACGCGCCGATGATCGCCTATCCGCTTGGCTTGTTCGATTGCTGCGGAGTGAGCGACGGTTCGGCCTGCGCGATCGTGACCACTCCGGCCATTGCCGAAAAGCTGGTCGGCGAAGGGCCGATGGTAACGGTCAAGTCGATGCAGCTCGCGCTCAGCAATGGCTCCGAAATCGGGTTCGACGGATGGGATGGCAGCTACGCTCTGACGACACGCCTGGCATCACAGCGCGCCTATCGCGAGGCGGGGATTACGAACCCTCGCGAGGAACTCGACCTCATCGAAGTGCACGACTGCTTCTCGGTAACCGAACTGGTGACGATGGAAGATCTCGGACTGTCCAAGCCCGGCGAAGGCTGGCGCGACGTCCTGGCGGGCACCTACGATGCCGATGGGGAAGTGCCCTGCAATCTGGATGGCGGTCTCAAGTGCTTCGGCCATCCGATCGGAGCCACCGGTCTGCGCATGGTCTACGAGCTTTATCTCCAACTGCGCGGCCAGGCGGGCGACCGGCAACTGGACACACCGAAGCTGGGACTGACGCACAATCTCGGTGGTTTCCCGAACAAGAATGTCTGCAGCATTTCCGTAATCGGCACCTGCTGACCTTCATCCCCCTATCCGGAGAAGAACTATGACCGACGCTTTCGGCCTCGAAGGCCGTACGATTATCGTGACCGGCGGCGCCCAGGGTGTGGGCCGTGCCCTTGCCGAATTCGGGCTCGCGCGCGGGGCCAACATCGCCTTGGTAGACATCAATGCCGAAGCGCTCGAGCAGGCGCGCGAGGAAATCGACAGCCCCAACCTCGCCTGCTTTGCCAGCAATGTGGCTGTCGAATCGGAAGTCGACGAATTGGTCGCCGGGACGATCGACCGGTTCGGCGATCTCGACGGGCTCATCAACAATGCCGGCGTGGTCCGCGCGGCGCTGGCACACGAGATGTCGCTGAAGACCTGGCAGAAAGTGATAGACGTCAACCTGACAGGCGCATTCCTGTGCCTTCGCGCCGTGGGCCGGGCGCTGATCGAGAAGGCGCAGCGCGGCGTGCAGTCGCCCGGACGGATCGTCAACATTTCCTCCGACGCCGGTCGCCGTGGCACCATCGGTCAGATCAATTACGGGGCCGCGAAATCGGGCGTACTGGGACTGACGATGAGCGCGGCGCGCGAATGGGCGCGTCACGGGATCACGGTGAACAGTATTTGCTACGGCGTGGTGGAAACGCCGATGACCGAAACGATCCGCAACGAGCGCTTTCGCGAACGCTATCTGGCGCAGATTCCGCTGGGTCGCTTCGCCGATCCCGAGGAAGTATCGCCGGCCACCTGGTTCTTTCTGACGGACGCCGCGAGCTACGTCACCGGACAGCATCTGTCGGTCGATGGCGGCTTCCATATCGCGACCTGATCGTGCTGCCGCGATCGCCCTGCCGGACAAGTGAGCCTAATGCGAGATGTTGGTGACTGGGGTGCCCGCTAGGCAATCGGGCATGGCACATACATCTCCGAACCAGCGGACCGGGAATAGCCCGGACACGATCACCTCAGGCGCTATCGCCCGATGAATGCGCAATTCGAACCTATCAGGGCGGCGGGCGATACAAGCACCCTGCGCGCCGATGTCCGCGCCTTCCTCGCCGAAAAGGTCGCTGAACTGCCGCCTGAGGTCCGCGCACAAAGCTGGTCGGGATGGGACGACGCGCTGAGCGCCGATATGGGCGAACGTGGCTGGATCGGAATGACCTGGCCGACGGCTTTCGGCGGACAGGCGGCAAGCCAGCTGGAACGCTACACCGTTGTCGAGGAAATGCTCGCCGCCGGCGCTCCCGTTGCCGCCCACTGGATCGCCGACCGCCAGAGCGGCGCACTGATCCTGAAATTCGGCAGCGACGATCTCAAGCGCGAATTGGTGCCGCAAATCGCGGCGGGGAAGCTGTTTTTCTGCATCGGGATGAGCGAGCCAAATTCGGGCTCCGATCTGGCATCGCTCAGGACCCGCGCGGAGAAAGTGGATGGCGGCTGGTCCGTCAGCGGCTCCAAGGTCTGGACCACGTTCGCCGACAAGTCTCAATTCATGATCGCCCTGGTCCGCACCACCCACCAAGACACGCGATCGTCGCGGGAGGGGCTCAGCCAGCTTGTGGTCGATCTGTCGAGCGAGGGTGTTACGATCAGGCCGATCGAGGACCAGACCGGGGCGGCGCATTTCTGCGAAGTTTTCTTCGACAGCGTTTTCGTGCCCGACGGGATGCTGCTTGGCGAGGAAGGCCAAGGCTGGGCTCAAGTCACCGCCGAACTGGCGCTCGAACGAAGCGGGCCGGAGCGGTTTCTCAGCAGCCATGTGCTGCTCGAATTGGCCTGCGAAACACTGAACGAGCAGCCTGACGATGCGATGCTCGCACTTCTGGGCGAATGGGCTGCGGAACTGTGGGTTCTACGGCAGATGTCGCTTTCCGTCGCGTCGCGGTTGGAACGGGGCGAGGCGCCGATGCTCGAAGCCGCGATCGTGAAGGACCTGGGCGCACGCTACGAGCAATCGATCGCGCGCGATCTCTCGGGAGCATTCCGCGCATCGTCCTTTAGGGATGCAGGAGCCGGGATCGAGCCTGTCCTGTCCTATCTCGTCGCAAACTCGCCCTGCTTTTCCCTCAGAGGGGGGACCCGCGAAATCCTGCGCGGAATCATTGCCCGGGAGCTCGGCCTGCGATGAACGAGCATCGGTCCATTCTCAAGGAAACGGTCGAGCGCCTTTTCGCCGATTTGGCGGCGGATCGAAACGCCGACCCTCGCGCAGCCTGGCAGGCGATCGAAGAGCTGGCCCTGCCCGGCCTTCTGCAATCACAAGAAGCAGGGGGCTTTGGTGGCGACTGGGAAGACGCGGGGGCGGTATTCAAGGCCAGCGCGATCCACCGGCTCGAAATCCCTGTGAGCGAGACAATACTCGCCCGTTCATGGCTCGCCGGGCTCTCGCTCAAATCTCCCGAGGGCATGGGCGGTTTTCTCCTCCATTCGGTCGATCCCGCAGGTCCGGCGGGGCTCGAACGGATGCTGGCGGCCGGAATACTGGATTGGGTCCTGGTTCTTGGAGACAAGAGCTGGCGACTGGTCGATCTCAAGGAGTTCGGTTCCACCAGCAATGGCACGCGACCTTCAAGAGCAGAACTGATCTCGCAAGACCTCGGCGCTGCGCTTATCGCGGAAGGCCCACTGGACAGCGGGCCGCAGAATCATGCCCACCAGGCCGCGTTGATGCGCGCGTGCCAGATGGCAGGCGCAGTCGAGGCCATGGTAGGTCTCGCCATCGACTATACCCGTGATCGCCAGCAGTTCGGCAGATCGCTGTCCTCCTTCCAGGCCATCCAGCACCAGCTCGCCCTCGCAGTGGAAGAAAGCGCAGCGGCATCCTGCGCGGCCGCGAGTGCCTGCCAGGCAATGACCTTGGGAGACGCGGCTTTCGAGATCGCGGCGGCGAAATGGCGTGCGGGCAAAGCTGCGGACAGGGTGTTCGATATCGCCCATCAGGTGCACGGCGCCATAGGTTTCACGCGCGAATACGACCTGCATCACTTCTCGCTCAGGGCGCAAGAGTGGCGGCGCGACTTCGGGAACGAGGCATATTGGGCGCGCGAGATGGCGAGAGCCGTTCTGAGCAATCGGCCCGAGCCGCTCTGGCATTTTCTGACCGCAAGACACGATGCGATCCTGGCGGCCGAGCGCACGGGCGCGGATTCATGAGCCCTTCGCCCGCCATTGCCACGATGGCGAACCGCCGCGAACCAAGAACTCCGCGGCGCCGGGTGCTGGCCCAGACCGATGCAGCCGGTGCGATTTCCACCAAGACACGATGAAAGGACCATCCGATGTCCATCCATTACTCGCCCTATGACGAACGCTTGTGGTCCCATCCGTGGGATACCTACAAGCGGATGCAGGAAGAGGCGCCCGCCTATTTCATCGAAGACCTCGACTGCTGGGCGCTAACCCGCTTCGAAGATATCTGGAAAGCCAGCATGGACCGCAAGGCCTTCACGGCCACGCACGGCACATCGCCCGATGCGCTGTTCCTGTCCAAGGCGCCGCAGCCGGAGGTCTTCCTGTTCATGGACCCTCCCGCGCATGGCCGTACCCGGGGGCTCATCGGGCGGTCCTATCTGAAGGACAAGATCGCGCTGATCGAAGACCATGTCCGCGGCGTGGTTCGGACCGAGATCGCACCCATGCTGTCGACGGGGGAGATCGATGTCTACCGGCTGGCCAGCCGGACGGCGCTCCAGCTCATCGCCGCGTTCATCGGTCTGGAATACGAGGAAGCCCTGCGCATCCGCAGCTATATCGACCGGTTCTATTTGCGCGAGCCCGGCGTGCGCGGCACCACCGCCAAAGGCGCCGAAGCCTTTGCCGAGGCGCGCGAGTACATCATGGGGCTGATCGAGAAGTACCGCCGCGACCCGCCCGCCGAACACAGCCATATCGTCACCTGGCTCAATGCCGACGTCGACGGCAACCGGCTGACCGACGAGCAGATTTTCTTCAGTATCTTCGCCATGGTCATCACGGGTTCCGACACACTGCCCTTGACGACGGCTTGCGCGACCTACAACCTCGCCGCGAACCCGGACCAGCTCGGCATGGTCAGGGACGACCCGACGCTCTGCGCCGCCGCTTTCGAAGAGGCGGCCCGCTTCGATCAGCCGACGAACATGCTCGGCCGCAGGGTATGCCAGGAGGTCGAACTCCACGGCGAGACCATGCGCCCGGGGCAGTCTGTGCTGTTCCTATATGCCGCGGCGTGCCGCGACGAGCGCGAGTTCGACGAACCCGACCGCTTCGACATCACCCGCCGCCAGCGCCGCAACCTATCGTTCGGCACGGGCCTGCACTTCTGTCTCGGCCAGCATCTCGCCCGGCTCGAAGGGCAGGTCCTGCTCCAGGAAATTCTGGCCTCTGTCGGCGATTTCGAAGTTCGGCACGATCGCTGCGAACGGATTCGCGGAGAATTCCTCCAGGGTTTCTGCCAGCTACCGATATCATTCAAACCGCACGCGAGCTGAAATCTTGATCGAGAACCTGACGGCTGACGCGCTGACCGATCTGCTGCGCGAGAGTACGCGACTGTTCCTTCCGGGCACCACCGGCGAACCGCTCGCGCTGCGCAACCGGCTCGAGGGACATAAAGACAGCCTGGCGCATTTGTCGGTGCTGACGAACTTCGTCGCGGGCCTCAACGATTTCGTCCATCCCGTCCTGACCGGAGCGATGGAAAGTGCAGGCTTTTTTCCTGCATCGGAACTCCCGGCCTATCGTCAGATCATCGCGACCTATTCCGGCATCGGCCAGCAGCTTGCGCAATTCGCACCGGACATCACCTTCGTTCCGACCACCATGCCTGACGCGCGCGGCTATGTCGGTTGCGGGCTGTCCGCCGAGTTCGTGCAAGATGCGCTCGAGACCTCCGGGCGGGTCGTCGCGCTTGCCAACCCGGCCCTCCCTCGCCTCATCAATGGCGACCTCATTCACCGCGACGAATTTTCAGCAATTTTCAATGACGAAACAGCGCCGCTGGCGCTGGCATCGGGGGGTACCGGCCCCGACGATATCGGTGACGAAATCGCACGAAACGTGGTCAGCCTCGTCGATGATGGCGCGGCGGTCCAATGCGGCATTGGCAAGGTCCCGAGCCTTTTTCTCGATCATTTGAGATCGAAGAAGCGGCTTCGAGTCCATTCGCGGGCTCGTCGAAGCCGACTCGATCGACCGGGAATTCCCGATCGTGTGTGCGACCATCGCTGGATCGCACGCGTTCT
>CAMYIQ010000171.1 GCA_947258465.1 uncultured Erythrobacter sp. | reverse complement strand
GGAGGCGGCGGCGGCGGCGGCGGAGGCGGCGGCGGG
Source organism: uncultured Erythrobacter sp. (assembly GCA_947258465.1). Classification (GTDB taxonomy): domain Bacteria; phylum Pseudomonadota; class Alphaproteobacteria; order Sphingomonadales; family Sphingomonadaceae; genus Qipengyuania. Next base: position 5,951 of record CAMYIQ010000171.1, on the reverse strand, counting down.
GGCGGAGCACCGAAATTGTACTCGAGCGTACCCATCAGCGAGTGGCTGGTGAACGAATCTTCCAGCGCGTTGCCACCCAGGTCGACCAGTTCGACGCTATCGGCGTTGAAGTAACGATAGCGCAGGCCGACATCGATGTTATCGGTCAACGGAGCGCGAACACCGGCAAGAGCCTGCCAGGCGAGGCCGCTATCCGAATCGTCGAGCGACGGAGCCGCAGTCGTATTAAGGCTGGCTTCGTAGCTGGTGCGTGCCACACCGATACCGCCACCAACATAGCCCTGAAGGCCGTCGTCGGGGCCGAAGTCGAGCAGGCCGTTCAGCATGAACGAAAGCGCGCTGACATCACCGCCAGCGGCCTGGTAGGAGCCAGGAGCAACCGTTACGCCGGAGCCGGAAAGCAGGCCAGGTGTGCCGACTGTGATTCCATCGATATCTGCCTGACGATAGCTGACTTCGGCTTCCAGACGGAAAGCGCCGAAATCGTAACCGACATAACCGCCGCCATCGAAACCATATTCATGGTCGATGGAGTGCGCGTCCGGACCGCCGTTGATTTCGAAATCGGTATCTTCGACGAGCATAGCACCGAATTCGGCGCCGATGTACCAGCTGTCGTCCTTTGCCAGGGCTGGCGATGCAAGGGCCGTAGAGGCCATCGCCATTCCTATGACGAATTTCCGCATTATAGTTTCCCCTTTTTGCGAATTGGAGCCACCGAGTGCAGCTTATCTAACTTTCAACCCGTGAGGTGGCAAGCAAACAATGGGCAGGAACTGTTGCAATAATGCCGCTTTTCCCGCGCATTGAGAATGAGTTCCGTGCTTCGGACCCCTTCCGTATCTGGCGAACGGCGCGAGGCGCATCGGGTTCCCGTCAATTCCGCGGAATTATCGCCAGTGTTGCAAGCAGGTCGATGATGGCGACGATTGCCGCACGCGCCTCGCCATCGACCACCGAACCACCGATCGGCGGCACGGGCCGAACGGGCCGGTTCCACCCGCCGAGATAGGCCAGGCGTTCCCGCACCGAACGGTCGAAGACAAGCATGCCCTCCGTAGCGGCACAGAAGGTCCATTGTGTGCCGTCCCAGCTTGCCAGATGGTCTTCGCGATTCTCCCATGCACCCGAGGCAGAGGCAGCGACGATCCAGCAATCACCGATCGTCGGGGAGGCTGGTGGCGCACTGGCCTGGCCCTCCACCACCGGGTGGAGCAGGGCGTCGATCCGAGCCAGCGCTTCGTTGACGAAGAATTCTCTCTGCGCCTGTCCGGCAACGAGGAGGGGAAGCGCATGGCGCCCGGTCGACGCGTCGAAGACGAAAGGCTGGGTCATGGAGCGATCCTGTCGGTTGATTGAGAGAGAATGGTAAGGTGCAGGGGTGCCGAAACAGCGAAGCTGCCTTTCTGGCGCACCCATAGCGACGCGCCGGGGGCGAGCGCCCGAAGAGCGGCGATCTCCGAAGCGGGAAGCGCGAGACGGGGTTCTGTAACGTCCCACAAACGGATGGGGTTTTCCGGCTCTCCCAATCCAACTTCGTACCGTTCGACCTGCTCCACCAGCGGTTGCTCGACTTCGTCGAGCCAGGCCCAGCCGCCTCGCGCCCGGCGGGTCCAGCCTAGCACGACGCCGCCCGCGCCGTCGGGCGTCCAGCGAGGCTGGACCGGGAACAGGGGGCGTCGCGTGCGTCCGGGGTTTTCGAGCGTGGCCACGACTGGATCGCTATCGGCAAAGCCGATTGCCGCGATCTCGTCGGAATCGCCCAGATTTGTCCCCTCCGGCAAGTCCACCAATCGCTCGTCCAGCAGAGTGACCGACGTTCCTGCTGGATGGCCGCATGCGGCCTCGATCTCCGAGCCGCCGCGGCCTCGCAGCAGTCCGGTCAGCCGCCAGACGCCGTCCCCTTCGGCCTCGCACTCGCCGAACTGGACGATCTCGTCACCGATCAGCAGGCGATTGGCACCGCGCGCCAGCGCATCGGCGGTGACCGGTTCGAGCTCGGCGCTGTCGTCGAGGAGCGCGACGCGGCATGAGGCAGACCGTTCCAGTCGCAGCGCGTTGCTCGGCGGCAGCGTATCGATCAGCGTGCCTCCAACCGCTCGAACGGGGCCGCTTTGCGCGAGCGGAACCATACCGTCGCCACTCGTCCGATAGAGGGCCGCGCCGGACCAGCGTCCGTCCGGCGCGGAAACGGCGGCGAATCGACGCGAGATCTCGCTCGAACCCGAACCATCCCAAGGCAATTCGAACACACGCAGGCTGGTGGTCACAGCGGGGCGGTCGGGTGCAGACCAGCCCTGTCCCGGGTCGGCAGCCTGGCTGGCGGTTGATGGCGCGACGTGGCGGACGAGCTCGAACTCGATCCCGCCTTCGCGCCATTCGCGCGCGCCGAACCGCCACAGGCCGGCCAGATCCGGGACCCGCACAATGCTGCCCGGTCCGATACCCGGATCGAGTTCGGATGTGCGCCAGGCCAGTGTTTCGCCGTCCTGCCGCGCTCGCACCGATGCGCGCGCCAGGAGAGTGCGGGCATCGGTGGCGCTCAATATTCCGGGAAACTCCAGAACCGGGCGCGTCGATTGGCCGGCCGGCCATGCGTCGGCGCGTTGAAGGCCGGGCTGGTAGGCGCGCGACGGATCGTAATAGCGCAGCGCCGAAGGCACTTGATCGGGAGACGACGCACGGGCCAGCGTGGCGCCGCTTTCGCGTCCGAAATCGCCCTCGCCCCAGGCCGAGGCGGGTGGCAGAAGCGGTACCTCTCCTGATGCCCGAGCCGTTCCTTCGATCCGGGTGCCTCTATCGCTCGGTACGGCGGTCAGCGGCTTCAGCCGATTGATCAGCGACAGCACCGCCGCCGGGCTGCCGCTGTCATGGACGAAGCCTTGCAGCTCGGGGAAATCTGCCTGTCGGCTCGAAAGCCCCTGTTTCTGCGCGATCTCGTCAACGATCCGTGTCGCCGGATCGGCGAAAATCTCGAAGCTGAGCGCGGGAATGCGGTTGCCGAAATCTTCCAGCGCGAGGTCCTCGAACACGACATAGGCGCAGCCGCGATAGGCTGGGCAGCGCGAGCCGTTCGCGGCCGCCAGTAGGGGATCGGGCATCTGATCCGCGTCTCCGGTATGGACGCGAAGGGTCCCGGCAGTCTTCAGATCGCCCGCGCTGCCGCGCAGCAAGTGCCCGTCCGCCCATATCCGGCCTACCGATCGGATCGGACGGCTCGACAAGGCCAGCGCAAGCGAGACACTGTAATTGTAGGTGGTCGTTTTGGGCTTCCCCTTACCGCCCCCGCTGGTCTCGCGATCTTCCTTCAGATCGGTGGCCCAGACCACCGTGCCCGGAACGCGCGCCATGCCGTAGACTGCCGGAATCGGTCGGCCATAGCTCGACGTGCTGATCGCCAGTTCCTTGAGCCGCGGACCCTCGCGCCGCGGCGATCCGATGATCGTGGAATCGAGACCGCGGCCCAGAGTGGCGCCTATCGCGCCGCCAATCGGGCCGCCGACCAGTGTGCCGATCGCACCGAGCACTAGCGTTGCCATGGTGTTTCCAATTCCGGTTGAAGCCGCCAGTGGGCGAGGGGAGCCGCCATGGCGGCGAGTTGCTGGACGACTACGCGGCGCAGACCGGCATGGGCGTGAACGAAACGATCCGGCTCCAGCGCGACGAGGAGGTGATGTTGCGCGGGGCCGGGCCGGATGAGCAGGACATCGCCCCGCACCGTCTCGCCGCCGCAGCCGTACAGTCCGTTTGCGGTCGCGAATTCCAGCCAGCGCGAAATATCGGCATTGCGCAACCGGTAGCCGCGCGGATAGCGCACCGTCAGCCCACAATCTGCAAGCGCGCTGCCGACGAGGCCGATGCAATCGAGGCCCGTTTCACGGCAGCGCCCGTGCAGGCGAAAGCGAGTGCCGACGAGGGCTTCGGCTGCTCCGGCGAACTGTTCCGCGGCGATGGTCATCGGGCGACCGGATATTGCGCCAGCATGTCGTTGCCGGGCAGGAAGGGCTCGCCGCGGAAATTGGCCGCATTGCCGAAGCGAGCCGCGCAGGTGGCGATGGTCTTGTCGCACCCTTCGCGCAAACGCACCCGCAAGCCGGCGGACAGATCGGCGTCGATCCGTTGGGCAAGGGTCAGCACATTGCCGTTCGCATCCAGGATGGCGCTCTCGAGGCCGGTAGAGGGGCCGTCGAGCCAGCGCAGGATGCCGTAGCGATAGGGCGATGTGTCGGCGATACCCACGGTCACGGTGCCCGCATCGGGATCGAGCGCGAGCACAGGTGTGCGCGTCTCGAACGCTGCCGGATTGAGGCCGCATCCCGGCCCGCAGAAGCGCGCGCGGCACGAAGGACTGGCGAGCGGGATCGAATCCTCGGCCAGCCGGGCCTTGTCGCATGACAGCGCGGCCTTGAACCCCGCTGCTTCGCGGCTGACGCTGGCGATCGACCCGGAATACAGCGTGGCGCATTCGAGCGTTTCCCAATCGACGATCCCGCTTTCGATCCGCGCGCCGTCATATCGGCCCCGGGCAAGGTCTGCCTCGCTGATCGAATCGTGGCTGAGCGCCCCTTCGACATCGCCCGGATCATCCTCGAAACCGGCAGTCAGACGGATGGCGGAAGGCAACAGGCCCGGGGCTGCGCGGTGAAGTACGCCGCCGAACCAAAGGTCGCGATCATGCGTGGTAAAGCCGAGCGTCACACCGTCGCGTCGGAAGATGCGCCACCAGCTTGCGGCGGTTTCCAGCTCGCCGGCAAAGAACACCCTGCTCATGCTGCCTCCCGGATTTCGATCAGCGGAACCGAAGGCGCTTCGCCCGCGGCGAAGGAAAGGCCACTCACGTCGAGCCGGTCTTCCGCGAAGCGAACCGGCACGTCGAACAGGAAGCCGGCGGTGATCGGCGCTCCGTTCGCAGGCGCGGTATCGAAGACGATCCAGCCCCCTGTCTCGAACCTCCAGGCGGTTATCGGGAGGCCGCCCACCGCGACGATCAGAGTCGCGAGATCGGGCCGGGTGATCGCGCGGCGCTGCTCGCCATAGGTCTTGACCAGGCGGTAGCGGCTGGCAGTGCCATCGCCGCTGCCGAGCGGCTGGTCGGTGGCGGTGGGCGCGCCGGTCATCCCGTTGGAACTGAAATCGAAGGGATCGCGCAGGCGAAAGCCCCGGGCCGGGCCATAGCGCGCGCGGAAGAAGGCCAGCAGCGTGCCCAGTTCCTTTTCCGAGCGGATGCCCGGGCCGACATCGTAGCGCATGCGGGCATCGGACCACAGCGCGTTGCGGTGTTCGTAGCCCGAGGCGGTGACGGCGACCGAGGTGGAAAATTCGGGGCTCGCCGCCGCATCCCGGCCAAGCGCGAGCGGATAGGCGACATCGTCGAAAGGGGTCATCACGTCTTCTCCGGGGGGCTGGCGAGTGTATCCGTCGCGCGCGACCTGGGGCAGCGCCCAGACGAATCTCTGGCTCACGCTCCGTTCGCGGGCCTTGTCCAGCGCCTCGTCGATCAGCGGCCAGGACGCGTCGGAATCGGCGGGATCGAGTACGAAACCGGAAAGATAATCGGTCGCGGCGGCCGGATAGGCGAGGTGCCGCTCAACCCAGTCATAGGCATGGCGCCGCGCCGCATCTGCCCCGCCAGTCAGCCAGTCGTAATCCTCAAGCTGCAGGCGGTCGAAGGCTGGGTAGCGCCAGCCGACCGGCATATTCGCGCGCCAGGCTTCGGGGGTCGCCGGATCGAGCACGGTGGGGGTGAAGGTCAGCAGCAGGATTTCGGCATTGCCGTCGGCCGCGTCGCGAACGGCACTGGCCAGCGCCAGCGTCGAATCGGCCAGCAGGCTCCCGGCGGCATCGAGCAGCGCGATCTGGGCTGCGTCGAGCGGATCGCGCAGCGAGGCGATCGCCACCGGATCGCCGCCCAGCGCGGCTCGCGCGCTCGCATCGTACAGGCAGGGCGCGCT
>CAMYIQ010000170.1 GCA_947258465.1 uncultured Erythrobacter sp. | reverse complement strand
GTCGACCGCTTCGTCACCGTCCATGCCTAGATCGTGAAGAAGCCGAGACGAGGAAACAATTCTCTCGAGAGGCAGGCCACGCTCTTCAGCCAACATCTCGATAATCTCGTGGTTTGTTTGGCTCATGAGCTACAAATCCAGCGAAGCATATTCCCGTGGCGGAGGCAGGCCATCCATCTTCTCGAGAGAATTGTTTCCTCGTCTCGGCTTCTTCACGATCTAGGCATGGACGGTGACGAAGCGGTCGACTTCTTCGCATCTCTGCACGAACGGTACGGGAGCGATCTGACGAGCCTTTATGCAAATTGGGGTGATCATTTCGGGCCGGAAGGGTTTTCCTGCTGGAACGGCTTGATCATAATGCCTGCCGCCTTTGCAAGTGGCGCGATAGGTGGTTGGCTTGGTCTTGGTACTACGGTGGGATTTCTGATCGGCCTTGGAATCTTGGTGACAGGCTATTGGGCTATTCATAAAATGACGCCCGATCCTTCGATTCCGATTACAGTCGCCGAAGTGGTCTCAGCAGTCGAAGCCGGTGCTTGGCCGGAACGCTAGTCCACTTACTTCTCGCAAGACTCACCTCTGACAAACCGGGCAGAACCACGTGCTGCGTCCGCCCTGTACGATGCGGCGGATCGAGCCGCCGTCTTCGTGGTGGCAGGGCTCGCCTTCGCGGCCGTAAACGTGGAAGCGGGTGGCGAAATAGCCCAGCTCGCCGTCGGGCTGGGCGAAGTCGCGCAAGGTGCTGCCGCCGTCGCGGATGGAGCGCTCGAGCACATCCTTGATTGCCGGGACGAGGCGCTTGAGTTGCGGCATCGTCACCTTGCCGCCAGCCTTTCTTGGGGAAATGCCCGCGTGCCACAGCGCCTCGCAGACATAGATATTGCCGAGGCCGGCCACAATCCGCTGGTCAAGCAACAGCAGCTTGATCGCCTGTTTGCGACCCCTTGTGGCCTCGCGTAAATGCTCAGCCGTCAGCGCCTCGCCCAGCGGCTCCGGCCCCAGTGCGGCGAAGGGCGGCCACAGGTCCAGTTCGGGCGCGAGCAGCAGGTCGACCGACCCGAACCGCCGCGGATCGTTGAGGGCAAAGACGTTGCGCCGGGTCTCGATCACCAGATGGTCGTGCTTGTCCGCCTCCTCCGGATCGATCCGCCACCGCCCGCTCATGCCGAGGTGGAAGACCATCGCATGGTCACGGCTCGTATGGATGAGACCGTATTTCGCGCGGCGCGAAAGATGCGTCACGCTCGCCCCGGTCAGCGCCTGTACCAGATCGGGCGGGAAGGGGCGGCGCATATCGGGGCGGTTCACGACAACGCGTGTGATCGTCTCGCCCTCGAGAAAGCGCGCCAGACCGCGCACTGTGGTTTCGACTTCGGGAAGCTCGGGCATGGTGAGGGTGCGGGTAACAGGGACTCCCGATGGCGTCTATTCGCTCCCTTCGGTCGCTGCGCCCTGTTCCGTCCCACGCCCCTCCCGACCACCCACGGCACGGTATCTTATGGGTGGTCGGGAGGGGGCGTGGGACGGAACAGCAAGCGAAGCGCGGATGCGCTTCACGCACGCGACAAAAACTCCCTTCCAACCCGCATTTACCTTGCGCCCATCACCCCCTAAGGCCCTAACCCATGAACGACACCGTTTCTTTCGGCTACGAAGACATCGACGCGACCGAAAAGACCGGCCGCGTGGGCGAGGTCTTTTCCAATGTCGCCGCTAAATACGACGTGATGAACGACGCCATGAGCGGCGGCATGCACCGGCTTTGGAAAAACCGCTTCGTGGCCCGCGTGAAACCGCAGCCGGGCGAGGCGATCCTCGACATGGCGGGCGGCACGGGCGATATCGCCTTCCGCATGGCCGACAAGGGCGCGAGCGTCACGGTCTCGGACATCAATCAGGACATGCTCGATGTGGGCATCGAACGCGCGATGGAGCGCGGGATCGACGGGTTGGTGTGGTCTTGCCAGAACGCCGAAGAGCTAACCTTCTCCAGCCGTACCTTCGATGCCTACACCATCGTCTTCGGCATCCGGAACGTGACCTTCGTCGACAAGGCCCTGCGCGAGGCGCACCGCGTGCTGAAGTTCGGCGGACGCTTCTACTGCATGGAATTCAGCCAGACCGACTGGCCGGGCTTCAAGGAAGTCTACGACCTCTATTCGCACAATGTGATGCCGAAGATCGGCAAGGCGATCGCCAATGACGAGGATAGCTATCGCTATCTGGCCGAATCGATTCGCCGCTTTCCCAAGCCGCCTGAATTCGAAGCGATGATCCGCGATGCGGGGTTTGAGAACACCCGGGTCGAAAAGATCCTCGGCGGCGCGGTGAACATTCATTCGGGGTGGAAGGTCTAAGGCCTTGGCTCGTCCGTCTACGCATATCTGGCGGCTCCTCAAGTGGGGCCGCACGCTGGCGAAGCACGGCGCGCTGCGCGGGGTCGAGCGCGATTCCAATACGCCGCCGCCGGTCAAGCGGCTGGTACGCATTGCCCGCTTCGGGACGGTGCAGCCGAAAGAGCCAGACTATGCCGGTGCCTTCCGCGATATCGGGCCGGCCGCGATCAAGCTCGGCCAGACACTGGCGACCCGGCCCGATCTTGTCGGCGAAGATGCGGCGCGTAACCTGTTGACCTTGCAGGACGACCTGCCTCCGGTCGATTTCGCGCAGATCAAGCAGAGCATCGAGGCGAGCTTCGAGCAGCCGCTTGAGGCGCTTTATTCCGAGTTCGACCCTGTGCCGGTGGGCGCGGCCTCGATCGCGCAGGTCCATCGCGCGGTCACGACCGAGGGCAAGCAAGTTGCGGTCAAGGTGCTGCGCCCCGGCGTGCGCGAACAGTTCGCCCGCGATATCGACACCTATGAATGGGCCGCCGCACATGTCGAGGCGATGGGCGGCGAGGCCGCGCGCCTCCGCCCGCGGCTGACCATCGCCAATTTCAAGCGCTGGACCAATCGCGAGCTGGACCTGCGCCGCGAGGCCGCGAGTGCTTCCGAACTGGCCGAACATATGGTCGGGACGCCTGGATACGAGATACCCGGCATCGACTGGGACCGCACCAATGGCCGGGTGATGACCATCGACTGGATCGACGGCATCAAGATCAGCAATGTCGAAGCGCTCAAGGCCGCCGGGCACGACACCGCCGAGTTGGCCAGCCGTCTCGTGCTGGCTTTCCTCAAGCAGGCGATCGCTGCGGGCTTCTTCCATGCGGACATGCACCAGGGCAATTTGTTCGTCAAAGCGGACGGGACCATTGTCGCGATCGATTTCGGTATCATGGGCCGGATCGACCGGCGCGCGCGCATGTGGCTGGCGGAAATCCTCTACGGGTTGACGACCGGCAACTACAAACGCGTCGCGGAAATCCATTTCGAGGCGCAATACGTGCCCAGTTATCACAATGTCGACGAGTTCGCGACGGCGCTGCGCGCGGTGGGTGAGCCGATGCGCGGCAAGCCGGTGAGCGAGCTGTCGGTCGGCCAGATGCTCGACGGGCTGTTCGCCATTACTCGCGATTTCGACATGCAGACGCAGCCACACCTGCTGCTGCTGCAAAAGACCATGGTGATGGTCGAAGGCATCGCCACGCAGCTCGATCCCGGTATCAACATGTGGGACACCTCCGCGCCCTATGTGCGGAGCTGGATCCGCGACGAGTTGGGGCCGGAAGCCGCCATTGCCGACCGTATTCGCGAGGATACCGAGACGTTGCTGCGCATTCCCGACCTCGTCCGCAGGATCGAGGATCGCTTTCCGCCCAAGGGTGGCGCACCCGAACCGCCGCCGCTTCCGCAAGTCGAATTGATGTGGGAAAGGCGCCGTCGCAAGGAGCGTTCGCGAGGAGTGCTGGGCTATGCCGCAGCGGTAGTTGCAGGGGGGCTGGCAACATGGGCAGCGATAGCGCAGGGGTGGATAGGCTAGGCGAAGCCGCTACGGCGCCAGCCTGGGACCGCTTCGCCCATTGGAGACCATGGCCCGCCCGCATTCTGTTGGCGGTCGGCGGCATCCTGCTGCTGTTCGCTGCGCTCACTCCCCTGACTGCGAGCATGGACGGCGCGCCCTCGGAAGTGCCCGACTTGCTCTCGAACGAGCCGTCAGCCGAGAGCGAGCCATCGCGCGACCACGATCTTGCGTTCTACGATCGCGTTATCGAGCGGATCGCTGGCGACGAGGTCTATTACGATTTCGTCGTCGAAGAACAGCGCGCGAGCGGCTATCCGGTGCGTCCGGGCCTCGCAGTGCGGCTTCCGACGCTCGCCTATATCCACGCCGCATTAGGCGAGGCCGGGATGACTGTCCTCGCGATCCTTCTGATGGGCGCGACCGTCTGGGCCTGGTGGAAACGGCTGGGAGAGGAACCGGGCGGGCGGCGCGTGCAGAAGATCGGCGCAGCATTGTTGCTCATGGGGGCCTCGCTCGGCCTCAACCGCTACTATTTCGTGCTGCACGAGCTGTGGGCGGGAATGCTGCTGGCCCTGGCCTTCGGGTTGCACCGACCCGGCCGATGGGGCGGGGCGCTCGCCGTGGCGGCTCTGGCACTGGCAATCCGTGAACATGCCTTGCCCTTCGTTCTCCTCCTCGGGGCAATCGCAGCCTGGCGGTGCGACTGGCGAGAGGCAGCGGCCTGGGGGGCGCTGGTGCTGGCCTTTGTCGTAGCGATAGCGTGGCACCTGTCACTGGTCGCTCCGCATGTCCTGCCGACCGATCCTGAGAGCCCCGACTGGCTCGTGTTGCGGGGCCTGTCGGGCTGGCTGGGCAATGTGGTGTTGAGTTCCAACCTGCGTTTCCTGCCGCATGAGGTCGCCGGACCGCTGGTGGTGTTGATGGTGCTGGGTTGGGCGGGCTGGAAATCGCCCGCAGGGACTACCGGTACCCTGCTCTATCTCGGCTACGGCCTCGCCTTCATGCTCGCTGGTCGGGCAAACAATTTCTATTGGGGCGCGGTTGTGGCGCCGGCCATGTTTATCGGTCTCGCCTTTCTGCCGATGGCGCTGAGCTCGCTCCTGAAATCGGCGCGGGGGGCGGCGTGACCGTGCCCGAACGCCCGCTAGCCGCGCTGCCCCGTTGGGCGGCGCTGGTGCTGCTGGCGGGAACGCTTCTCGCCGGCGTGTGGAACGCCTTCGCGCTGGAGGTGCGAGACTATGCGCATGAGGCCGATATCGAGCAGCGGCTCGCACGCGGTGGGAAAGTCGATATGGACCTCTACCGCGCGGTAAATACGCGCGTGGCGGCGGGAGAGGACTATTATGAGGCGGCGGCGGCGGAACATCGCGAATTCGCCATGCCGACTACCCCTTTCGTAACGGTGCGTACGCCCGTGCTGGCATGGACGAGCGCGCTGTGGGGAGAGTATGGCTGGCGGATCGTCGCGGCGGCTCTTTGGGGGGCCAACATCCTCGGATGGGGTTTCGCCTTCCGACGGGAGCGACGGTTCGAGCGGCTCGCGGCGGGCGGACTGGCCGGCCTGTTCGGGGTAGTTGCCTTTATTCCCGAAATCCCCTTCAGCCACGAAATCCTCGCCGGCCTGATGCTCTCGCTCGCGCTGGCGCTATCGGCGGGCAGTGCCTGGGTGGCGGGTGTGGTGCTGGCAATCTGCGCCATCGCTTTGCGTGAACTGGCGCTTCCCTTCCTGCTCGCCTGGGGCGCGATAGCCCTGGCTGCGGGAGAGAAACGCAAGGCGCTTGCGCTGGGCGGGGCGCTCGCCATGCTGGCTCTCGGGCTCGCACTGCACGCCGAGGCGGTCTCTGCCATTCGCCAGCCGGGCGACCTTACCTCGCCCGGCTGGAGCGGGCTGCTGGGGCCATCACTGCCGCTCTACGGCATTCATATCACCACTTTGCTGCAAACCTTGCCCACCTGGATCGCGGGTCCGCTCGGTGTGTTGCCGCTGCTCGGATGGCTTGCGGTGGGCGGCAGGCTCGGCGCATTCGCCAGCCTGTGGTTTGTCGGCTTTATCGTTACCGTCGCAGTCTTCGCGCGGCAGGAAAATTTCTACTGGATGGGCCTGTTCATCCCGGCATATGGCGTGGGGCTGGCATTCGTCCCGCGCGCGATCGCCGACCTTATCGGCGCGATCAGGCGTCCGGCTTCGGCACGCCCCAGGCCCGCATCGCCACGATAATGATGATGCAATGGAACGCCTCCACCGCCATGGGCACCATCCACCCGTCATAGGGGCCTTGCGCGATCACGTTGATGAACCGTCCCGTAAAAGCGATGCCGAACAGGCCGAGCGCGGGCAACAGCGCTTCGGGGCGTCGTTTCCACGCTCCCCAAGCAAGCGAGAAAGCGGTGACGTAGAAAAACGCGGTCATATCTCCGCGCAGCGTAGATTCCCCATGCGTCGATACGATCGCCAGCCCGAAATCGCCCGCCGCCCCTGTCGGATCCACCAGGAAGCTGGTTCCCAGCACCAGATCGAGTATCGCCAGCGCGAGCAATATCGCGCTCAGGATGACATGCATGAAAACCTCCGCGTTTCCCCTTTTTTCATCATGTAAGGTTAGGCGGATTCGGGAAAAACGCCAGCCTTACGCGCTGGCCATGTCGAACGGGGGGCGCTAGCAAGCGCAGCGATGAGTTTACGGACTACCATTCGCCAGTCCGCGCGTCCGGACGCGGGCATGACGCCTTCGCGGGGGATATCGGCGTGAGCGGTCCGAAGATCCTGCTCGTCATCGGCGGCGGCATCGCGGCCTACAAGTCGTGCGAGCTCGTCCGGCTGATCCGCAAGGCGGGGGGCGAGGTTACCTGCGTGCTGACTGAAGGCGGGCAGCAATTCGTCACCCCGATGGCGCTCGCCGCGCTATCCGAGAACAAGGTCTACACCTCGCTCTTCGATCTCAAGGACGAGGTCGAGATGGGCCATATTCAGTTGAGCCGCGAAGCCGATCTCGTCGTGGTCTGTCCGGCTACGGCGGATCTGCTCGCCAAGATGGCCGCCGGGATCGCCGACGATCTCGCCACCACTTTGATCCTCGCCACCGACAAGCCGGTGCTGACCGTGCCGGCGATGAATGTGAAGATGTGGGAACATTCGGCAACCCGGCGCAATGCCGACTGGCTGCGCCAGGCGGGCGTTGCCGTGATGGACCCGGACGAAGGCCCGATGGCTTGCGGCGAGTTCGGCCCCGGCCGGATGCCCGAACCCCCTGCAATCCTGGCCCGCGTCGGCGAGGAGCTGGGTCTCGATATCGAGCTGCCCGAACTGACGGCGCCGGCGCCCGCGCAGCTTGCGGCGCCCGCAGAAGACATCGCCGACGATTCCTATACGGTGGAAGACCTCGAGGACGAGGAAGAAGCGGAACCGAGCGGCGGCGGATTGGGCGGCCTGCTTGCGATGATTATTCCGCGCTCGACCCCGAAGCGCAGCCACGAGGAAATCGAGGCCGAGCTGGAGGACGCGCCCGAAGCGGATGCGCCCGAGATCGCCGAACCGCCCGAGGCGGACGAACCATTGCCCGATGCGGGGCCGATCCTTGCCAAGAAGGGCAAGGCATCGTCCGCCCCGCCGATCGATCCCGCAGCGCTCAACCATGAAGTCGCTCGGCAGGACATGCGCGCCATGCCGCAGCCGGTCGCGGATCGGCCTGCGACCACTACGGTCGCATTCGACGATTCCCCGCTGGCGGGACAGGCCGCTTTCGATCCCGATCCGGCGCATCGTCCACTCTACGGCAAGCATGTGCTGATCACCGCCGGGCCGACTCGCGAGCCGATCGATCCGGTCCGCTATATCGCCAACCGGTCGAGCGGGAAGCAGGGCTTCGCGATTGCCGCGATGGCCGCCGCCGCCGGTGCGCGGGTCACCCTGATCGCCGGGCCGGTCCATTTGCCGACGCCGGTTGGGGTGGACCGCGTCGATGTGGAAACGGCCGAGGACATGGCCGAAGAGGTGCGCCGCGCCCTGCCGGTAGACATCGCCTTCATGGTCGCCGCCGTCGCCGACTGGAAGAGCAAACATGTCGCGGGCGAAAAGATGAAGAAGCGCGGTAGCGCACCGCCAGCCCTGATCCTGGCCGAGAACCCCGATATCCTCGCCAGCACTGCCGCCGGGCACAAACGCCCCACACTGTTGATCGGCTTCGCCGCAGAGACCGAGAACGTGGTTGAGAACGCCAAATCGAAGCGCAAGCGCAAGGGGGCCGACTGGATCATTGCCAACAATGTTTCGGGCGCGGAAGGCGACAGCGTGATGGGCGGTGACCTGAACCAGGTTCACATAGTCACCGCGAGCGGTGTCGAAAGCCTGCCGGAAATGCCCAAGGAAGACGTGGCGCGCGAACTGGTACTTCGCGCCGCCGAAGCCCTTCAGCCCGTAGAGGACGACCATGACTGAACCCGTCGGCGTGCGGCTCAAACGCCTGCCTCACGGACACGGGCTCGATCTGCCCGCCTATGCCACCAGCGGCGCGGCGGGGATGGACGTGCTCGCAGCCGAGGATCTGGTTCTGGAACCTGGCCAGCGCCACGCTGTCGCGACCGGCCTCGCGCTGGCGATCCCGGACGGGTACGAAATTCAGGTCCGTCCGCGTTCGGGCCTGGCGCTGAAACACGGGATCACCGTGCCCAACACGCCCGGCACGATCGACAGCGACTATCGCGGCGAATTGAAGGTCATCATGATCAATCACGGGGCCGACGATTTCGCGATTCGGCGCGGCGATCGTATCGCCCAACTGGTGCTTGCCCCCGTCACCCGGGCCGCATGGGAGGAAGTCGACGAACTCGACGACACCGCGCGGGGCGCCGGGGGTTTCGGTTCGACCGGCGGCCACGCAAGGCTTGGCTAGACGATCTTCCCGGTCGCCAGTTCGACCCAGAGGAGTATCGTCATAACAATCGCCCCGGCCATGCCGATGAGCCATGCCGAGGGTGTCCGGGCCAGCCGCGACACCACTTCCAGGCCGATCCCGAGCATGGCCAGCAGTGCGGCCATCGCGGCGAAATCGCGCAGATCCCATGCCACTTCGCTGGTGAATTGCATGGCGATTGCCGGGATCATCAACACCAGCAGGGCCAGGCTGGTATATATGCGACGGACCGATCCCGAGCTGGGCATCCGCAAGTCCGGTCTTATCATTCCCCATCTCCTTCGGCTGGCATCTTAGCTGGGGAAGGGTGCAAATACCCAGGTCGCCCATCGAGCGGGCAGGGGCGCAGGCAGAATTACGCGAATGCAAACGAACGAAAAAGGGCGGCCCGATCCATCGGCCGCCCTCTTCCTGTCATTGCGTCGCTGCTGGATGCGCCGCTAGTCGATTCGGCGCACCGTGGTCTTTTCCGGTGCGATCGAGATGCGCAGCGTTTCACCCGAATTGCCCGGGAAGTCGGTAAACATCGCCTCGACCAGATTGGGCACCAGATATTGCAGACGGTTCGACGTGGACACCGCCTGTGCCTTGCCTTCGAACAACCGTTCGCCGGTCGCCGCGCGGTCGATCTTCATATCGATTCCGCTGGTATAGACGGTATAGCTGCGCACGTCGGGGCCGCCGAACCACGGATCGTAGAAGCCGTAACCCCAGCGACTGCCGTAATAGCGCGGGCGGTAATATCCCGGCCGCGAGCGGTAGCCGAAGGGTGAGCGGTAGCCATACCAGGACGAATAGAACGGGTCGTGGAAGCCGGTCGTGCGGACCCGCTCGCGACCATTGTCGACCCCGTAATCGAAGCGCACCAGCAGCGAGGCATCGTCGGCCGATACGGCCTGCGCATAGCCCAGGCGCGCCATCTGCGCTTCGACGAGATCGGCATATTGGGCGAATTCCAACCCGCCGGCAAGTGCCGGGTCGTCCGCCACCACGAAATAGCTTTCGCCCTGGGGGGCGGGCAATTGCGTTTGATAGCGCGAAACGTCGGCTTTGAACGGCGTGGCGCAGGCGGCAAGGCCTGCCAGGATCATTGGCACGGAGGCAAGTTTGAACGTGCGCCCCCAACCCTTTTTGCGATTGGTCATGTTCAGTCCTCTTCGAACAAGCGCGTTTCTACCACGATAACGCGCATTTGCGCAGCCCGCCGCTTCCCCAAGGCACACTGCCAGTAACTGTGCCTGTGTATAGACGAACGCCCATGAACCCGGATTGAATACCCGGATTACAGGACCCGTATCCCGGTTGTGCCTTCGCAGGGGTTAACGGATGAGGCCCAGCGCGGCGTAGGTCGCTTCCAGCGTCGGCCGCCCGATCTCACGCGCCTGGCTGGCGCCGCGAGCGAGAATCGCATCCAGCGCTTCGCGATCGGAAAGCAAATCGGTGAAGCGTTCCGAAATCGGGCGCAGGGTTTCCACCAGCACTTCGCCCAGTGCCGGTTTGAATTTGCCGAACCCTTCGCCGCCGAAGTCTTTCAGCACGTCCTCCACGCTGCTTTCGGTCAGCGTGGCGTAGATTGTGACGAGGTTCAGCGCCTCGGGGCGATCTTCCAAACCCTTCGCTTCGCTTGGCAGGGGCTCGGGATCGGTCTTCGCCTTCTTGATCTTCTTCATCACGTCGTCCGACGTATCGGAAAGCTCGATCCGGCTCATGTCCGAAGGATCGGACTTGCTCATCTTCTTGGTCCCGTCCCGCAGGTTCATGATGCGTGCCGCCTTTGGCGGGCTGATCGGATCGGGCAGGGTGAAAACCGGCGCATCCTCGGAAGCGAAGTCGTTGTTGAACTTTTGCGCAACGTCACGGGCGAACTCGAGATGCTGTTTCTGATCCTCGCCCACGGGGACATGCGTTGCTTGATACAGCAATACGTCGGCCGCCTGCAGCACCGGATATGTGAAGAGAGCGGCGCTGGCGCCTTCACGGTTCTTGCCGCTCTTGTCCTTGAACTGGGTCATGCGGTTCAGCCAGCCCATGCGGGCCGTGCCGTTTAGCAGCCACTGCAATTCCGGATGGGCCGGAACCTGCGCCTGGTTGAACAGCACGCTACGCTGCGGATCGATCCCGCAGGCGACCAGCGCGGCGGCCATTTCCAGCGTGGCCCGTTTGAGCTCCGCCGG
Source organism: uncultured Erythrobacter sp. (assembly GCA_947258465.1). Taxonomy (GTDB): domain Bacteria; phylum Pseudomonadota; class Alphaproteobacteria; order Sphingomonadales; family Sphingomonadaceae; genus Qipengyuania. The sequence continues at coordinate 4,335 of CAMYIQ010000170.1, read as the reverse complement.
ATCGTGCGGCATGGAAATCGCATGGAGATCGGCCAGGAAGAACAGGCATTGGTTCCTGTCCGCATCATTGCCCCCGGCTGCCCGCGCGCGGTTTTCCTCTTCCATGTCATCCTGCATGCGCACCCAGTTGCGGATCGCCCCCAGGTAATTGCCGAGGTGGAGATTGCCGGTAGGCTGGATGCCGGAAACTACTCTCATTGCAGGGCGCATGGGGTCAGGGATTCCTCTTCTTGGTGAGGGCAGCGATGCGCTGCCGGTCGATGGCGCCGACCGCGAAGGCGACGCCGAAATAGGCACTGGCGGAACACGCGACCAGCACCGCAAGGGCGGCGAGGCGCGCGAACAGTCCCGCTGCGAACCAGCCGGTTAGCAAATCGCGCGCATAGAACAAGGCAAGGCCCATCGCGGCGGCGGCCACCAATTGCCGCGCAATCCGCAGCAGCAGGGCGCCCGGCACCGCGTACCAGCCGCGCTTTGCCAGTACGAGATAAAGGAAGCTCACATTGATCCAGGCGCCAATCACGCTGGCATAGGCAACGCCGATCACGCCGAAGCGCTGAAGGAAGGCCAGGTTGAAACCGATGAAAACCGCAAGCGAGATGAAGGCGGCGATCACCGGCGTTTTGGTGTCCGCCCGGGCGTAGAAGTTGGGCACCAGGACTTTGACCAGCACATAGGCCGGCAGGCCCAGAACCAGCGCGGCAAGCACCTCGCCCGCGATGGCCGCATCCTCTACGCTGAAGCGCCCGCCTTGGAAAATCATCGTCACGAACGGCGTGGCGCAGATCGCCAGGGCGACCGCTGCCGGGATCGTCAGCAGCATCGACAGCTCGATCGCATCGGACTGAATCCGGTGGGCACCTTGTTTGTTCTGGCTGCCGACGAATTTCGACAACGTCGGCAGGATCGCAGTGGACAACGCAATACCGATGATCCCGAGCGGCAACTGGTTCAGCCGATCGGCATAATTCATGTAGCTCACCGAGCCTTCGGCAAGCTGGTTGAGGAAATAGAGCTGAACCAGCGTGTTGATCTGATAGGCGCCGCCGCCGATCGCCGCGGGCAGGGCGATGATCGACAGGCGCTTTACCTCGGGCGTGATACGCGGCCACAGCAGCCGGGGGCGAAAGCCTTCCACCCGGCTCCAGTAATAGAGCCAGGCCAGTTGCAGCACGCCGCCCCCGGTGACGGCCCAGGCCACGCCGAAGGCGACCTGTTCGACACTCCAGCCGAACGCGCCCATGGCATAGTCGCCAGCAAGCAGCGCGGCGATCAGCACCAGATTGAGGATGATCGGAAAGCTCGCCCCGGGGGCGAAGCGGCTGACCGAATTGAGCATGCCGGTGAACAGCGTCACCAGGCTGACCAGCACGATATAGGGAAACATGATCCGCGCGAAGGCGACGGCTATATCGAATGTCGCGGGATCGACCGGCTTGTCCGACAGCAGCCAGATGACGCCCGGCATGGCCAGCATCATCACCGCGCACAACGCGATGAGCACCGGCAGGAATACGCTCAACACATCGTCGGAGAAACTGCGTGCGTCGTCGATCCCGCCCTCGCCGCTCAGCCGCTTGGAAAACATCGGGACGAAGGCGGCGGAAAACGCTCCTTCCGCAAACAGGCGGCGGAAGACATTGGGAATGATGAAGGCCTGAAACCAGGCATCGGTCACCGCATTGGCACCGAGGACGCGCGAGAAGATCATCTCGCGCGCCATCCCGGCCACGCGGCTGACAAGGGTCAGCCCGCCGATCGTCCCGACGTTCTTGAGCAGGCTCACCTGTCAGAGCCTCGTCGCAAGTCAGTCGCTCAGGCGTCGCCAGCGGGCGGCGTTGCGCCCTGGGCCTGCTGTTCCTGCGCACGGGCGGCCAATTGCTGCTGGTAAAGTGCGCCGAAATCCATCGGGTCGAGCATCAGCGGCGGGAAGCCCGCATCGCGGCTGGCATCGGCGATCACGCGCCGTGCAAAGGGGAACAGGATACGCGGTGCTTCGGCGAATAGGAAGGCGTGCGCATGTTCGTCGGGCAGGTTGCGCATGCCCATAAGCCCGCAATAATCGAGGTCGATCAGGTAGAGATTGCCCTGGCTGGTTTTGGCCGTGGCGGTGATCTTCAGCGTCACTTCGTGGACTTCGTCGGATACCTTGTCGGCGCCGATATTCACCTGCACGTCGAGCTGCGGTTGCTCGTTCCACTGGAAACATGCGGGCGCGTTCGGGTTTTCGACTGACAGGTCTTTGATATATTGCGAGATAACGCCTGCGCTGGGCTGGTTGTCGGCGCCATTGGCGCCGGCTGCGGGATCCATGTTGAGATCGGTGAGAACGTCGCCTTCGTCGGCCATGAGCAATCGCTTTCCAATTATCCGAATGTGTGTCCCCGCGAACCGCTGGCGGGCGCACGGGACTGTCGGGGCGCGCGCCTAGCATTGTCGGCGGCGCGTAGCAATGCGTGGCCGCAAGCGGTCGTGGCGCGGGGGGATGTTCGTCGCACTACCATTGTCGGTTTGTAATTCTTCCCTATCTAGGGCAGGAAAGATGCTGGACTGCGGGGGGCGTATCGCCGCCCGGAAAAGAAGTAGGGAAGCAGGTTACTTACGTGATCATCGAGATCGTCATTCTCGCCATGATCGCCGCCTTTCTCGGGCTGCGGCTCTATTCGGTGCTTGGCCGCCGTTCGGAGCATGAGGAAGAGGTGATTCCGCACCGGTTCGAACGCGGCGAAACCCCGCCGATCGCGGACAATCCGCCACGTCAGGTGCGCCAACCGGTCGTTTTGCACGGTGCCGAAAGCCGCGCACCGGCCAACGAGGCGGGCGTCCGCGCGATCGCTTCGGCCGATCCGGCTTTCGACCTGCTCGGCTTTCTGGAAGGGGCCAAGAGTGCCTATGGCATGATCCTCGAAGCCTTCTGGAACGGCGACAAGGATACTCTGCGCGAACTTGCCGACGATGACGTTTATGCCAGCTTCGCGGGCGCTATCGACGCGCGCGAGGAAGCGGGCGAAACGCTCGACAACCGTCTGATCCGGATCGAAGACGCCAGCATTCACTCGGCCGAACTCGACGGGCGGACTGCCCGCATCGCGGTGCTGTTCGTCGCCGATATCGCTGCCGTGACGCGCGATGCCGATGGGAATGTGATCGCCGGATCGCTCGACGATGCGATCGAGAGTCGCGATGTGTGGACGTTCCGCCGCAATATCGGTTCGTCCGATCCCAACTGGGTGCTCGACGAGACGGACGAGGGCTGACGCCCCGCGCGCAACGGGGAGGGTTCATGCACAAATCGATGGTGATCGCGATGACGCTGGCACTGGCTGCCTGCGTCAGGATGGTGCCCGATACCAAGCCGGTCCAGAGCGCCGCGCTGCCGCCGGGAACCGTCTCCAGTGCCGCCTTTGCGCCGATCGAGCGCGGAACGGATGTCGCATCGCTGGGGTTGGCACCCGACGATGCAGGCACGGCGCTGGTATCCTTCATCGAATCCTGCCCCTCGATCCTCACGCGCGAGGATGCGAGCGGGCTGACCTTCGCCGAGGACTGGCGCCCCGCCTGCGAAGCTGCGGCGACCTGGCCGGTATCCGATGCGCGGCGCTTCTTCACTCGCCATTTCGAAACCGCGCGTGTGGGCGACGGTGCGGCTTTCGCCACCGGCTATTTCGAACCCGAAATTCGTGGCAGCCGCGCGCGCGCGCCGGGCTATGACGTGCCCATTTACGCCGTGCCGCCGGAACTCGTGCGCGCCTGGCCCGATGACGTGCCGGAAAAAGAGCGCGAAGGGCGGCCTCTCCTCGGGCGGTACAATGCCGGCGCAACCTTCGTACCCTTTTACGACCGTACGGAAATCGAACTCGGCGCGCTGGAAAATCGCGGGCTGGAGATAGCCTGGGCGGCCGATCCGGTAGAGTTCTTCTTCCTCCAGATTCAGGGCTCGGGCCTGCTGCGCCTGCCAGACGGTTCGTTGATGCGAATCGGTTATGCGGGTCAGAACGGGCGCGATTATGTCGGTATCGGCCGCGTCATGCGCGAACGGGGGCTGATCGGCGAGGGCACACCTTATGAGACCTCGATGCAGGGCATCATAGCCTATATTCGTGACCATCCCGCCCGAGGCCGCGAGATCATGCGCCTCAATAAGAGCTGGGTGTTCTTTCGCGAGCTGAATTCCGATGGCCCGCTGGGTTCGCTGGGCGTGCCGGTCCGCCGCGAAGCCTCGGTCGCGGTCGATCCGAAATTCGTGCCCTATGGAGCTCCGGTATTCCTCGATATGGAAACCGATGTCGCCGATGGCCTGTGGATCGCGCAGGATACGGGCGGCGCGATCAAGGG
>CAMYIQ010000169.1 GCA_947258465.1 uncultured Erythrobacter sp. | reverse complement strand
TTCTTGCGCTCGCGCTGCCCGCCGCCCTCGCTGCTCAGGAGACGCCTGCGCCCGCCGCAGCCGAACCAGCGCGGGCCAGCACCGGCTGGGGCCACCCGGTCTACGATATCGCGCCCGACCAGGCTGTGCGCTTCGGCGTGCTCGAAAACGGAATGCGCTATGCGATCCTGAAAAACGGCACGCCGAAGGATACGGCAGTGGTGCGCCTGGGCTTCGATATCGGCTGGATCGACGAGGAAAAACACGAACTCGGCCTCGCGCATATGATCGAACACATGGCCTTCAACGGATCGCGTAATGTGCCCGAAGGCGAGATGACCAAGCTGCTCGAACGGCTGGGGCTTGCATTCGGGGCGGACACCAATGCCTCGACCGGGTTCGAGGACACGATCTACAAGCTCGACCTGCCGCGCACCGATCCGGAACTGATCGACACGGCGCTGATGCTGATGCGCGAAACCGCCAGCGAACTGACCATTGCCGACGATGCGGTCGATCGCGAGCGCGGGATCATCCAGTCCGAAACGCGCACACGCAACACTTTCGCGATCCGCCGCCTCAAGCACTATCTCCGCTTCGTCGCTCCCGAAACGCGGTATGCAAAGCGTTTCCGGGCCGAGGGGACCGGGGCGATCGTCGACAGCGCACCGGGCCGGGTGCTGCGCGATCTCTACCGCCGCTTCTACCGCCCCGACAACGCCGCGCTGGTGGTGGTCGGCGATGTCGATCCGGACATGATCGAGGCGAAGATCCGCGCGCGCTTCGGCGACTGGAGGGCCCCGCCCACCCCGCGTCGCGAGATCGAGAAGGGCCATATCGATCCGGCACGCGGCCCGGCGGCCGCCAATTTCGTCGACCCCGACGTGCCGCATGTGGTCGTGATCGATCGGTTCGCGCCCTATGTCGAACACCGGCCGACGATCGCCGAAATCGATCGCTCGCGGCTTGTCGCCCTCGGCACGGCGATCGTCAATCGCCGGTTGCAACGTATTGCCAACGCCGCCGACGCGCCGATCATCAGCGGGCGCGCCTCGGCCACCGACTTCTTCGATATCCAGCGACAGGCGCAAGTGCGGGTGCAGGCGCGCGAGGGCGAATGGCAGCGCGCGCTCGAAGTGAGCGAACAGGAATGGCGCCGCGCCCTCGAACACGGTTTTTCCGACGCGGAACTGGCCGAACAACTCGCCAATTTCGAACAACGCTATCGCGATGCGGCCCGTCAGCAGGACACACGGCGCAACCGCCAGCTTGCCGAGAGCATTCTGTCGACCGCCCGGCGCGACCGCATCTTCATCACGCCGCAAACGAGCTACGATCTGTTTCTCGCGCACAAGCCGGAAATCACCGCAGAAGCCGTTTCGCAAGCCTTCGCGCAGCATTTCGCGCTGTCCGACCCGCTGATCCATGTGTCGACCAAGCAGGCCATTCCCGATGCCGAGCGGACTATACTCGAAACCTGGCGGAATTCCGCGGCGCGGCCTGTGGCTGCGGCACAGGGCCGTGACGGGCTGGCCTTTGCCTATGACGATTTCGGCCAGCCATCCGCTATCGCCGAAGACACCATGATCGCGGATCTCGACGTCAGGACGATACGGTTCGAAAATAATGTTCGATTGAACTTGAAGTTTACCGACTTTGAAAAGGATCGCCTGCGGTATGCGATCCGCATCGGGTCGGGGAAACTGGCCCTGCCCGCCACCGAAATGGGGCAGGCAAGCTTCCTGTCATCGGTCGGCGCGCTTGGCGGTCTGGGCGAGCATAGTTACGACGAGCTGCGCCAGATCCTCGCCGGGCACCGCCTGACATACGGTTTCCATACGGGCGAGGACAAGTTCTCCGTGCGTGGCAGCGGAACCATGGCCGATCTGCCGCTGCAAATGCGCCTGAGCGCTGCCTATGTCGGCGATCCCGGCCTGCGATCGGAAATGCTCAGCCGCTGGCAGACGATCCTGCCGCCCTACCTCGTCCAGCTCGACGCAACCCCGCAAGCGGTCGCGCGCGCGCAGGTCGCGCGATTGGTGGCCGACGGAAATCCCCGCTTCGGCATCCCTTCCGAAGCAGACCTGGCAGGCGTGTCGCTGGACGCCGCACGCCGTCTGATTACCCCTCAGTTCGCCGCCGCCCCGATCGAGATCTCGATCGTCGGCGATTTCGACGCTGACGCGGTGATTGCCGCGGTAGCCGAGACCTTCGGCGCCTTGCCGCCACGCGCGGCGACGCTCGACGAATGGGAAAGCGAACGGCTTGCCCGGTTCACCGCCGATCGCAGCGAACGCGTGCTGACGCATGCGGGTGCGCCCGATCAGGCGCTGGCGATGACCATCTGGCCGACCACCGATGACGACGACGCGCAGGAAGAGGCGACGATGCAGCTGCTTGCCAGCGTAGTGCGGCTCGAAATGCTGGAGCGCATCCGCGAGGAACTGGGCGCGTCCTATTCGCCCGGCGCCAGTTCGAGCATGTCGCACATCTATCGCGATTTCGGGACCTTCTCGACCTCGATCGTGGTCGCCCCCGAGCAGGCCGACGAGGTTTTCGCCGTGGTCGATGCCATTACGGGCGAATTCCGCGAGGGTCCGATATCGGCCGACCTGCTCGAGCGCGCCCGCGCGCCGCTGCTCGAGAAGATCGCGCTCAGCCGCCGCGAAAATGGCTGGTGGCTGCGAGCGATCGACGAGGCGCAATTACGCGCCGAGCGCCTCGACCGCGTGCGCAGCTACGAAGACCGTATCCGCGCGGTGACGCCCGCGATGCTGCAGGAAACCACCCGGCGTTATCTCGACCCGGACGAGGCCCTGCGCATCCGCATCCTGCACGAAAGCCTCGTGCCCTGAACAAACGAAGAGGGCCGGGAAGATCGCTCTTCCCGGCCCGCTGTCTCACGCCATGGCTCGCGCTCAGTAGTTGACGCGTGCCGAGATGCCGAACACGCGCGGATCGTTGACGAAGGCGGTGTTGTTGTTGAAATCGATGCCGCCCTTCACATTGTCGGCATCGGTGATGTTGCGCACGAAGGCCGCCACTTCGAACAGGCCGTCGGTCCGGGCATAGCCGATCCGCAGGCCGCCTTCGATCTGGCCGTTCGCGTTGAACTCCTCGCTCTCGTAAAGGAAGAAGTTGGTCTTCCCCTGATAGGCCCAGTCGGTGAAGACAAAGACTTCGCCCGCATTGCCCACCGGGAAGGCGTAGCGCGCGGTCACGTCGGCGATCCATTTCGGCGCATTGGGGAACGGGTTGCCATCCACCAGCGCGCGGGTGTTGCCCGACAGCACGACGGTTGGGTCGGTGACGGTGCACTGGGCGCAAATGCCGACCGCTAGATTGCTGTCCTGAATCTTGGTGTCGTTCCAGCTCAGACCGGCGGTGATCAAAAAGTCCGGCGTGATCTGGAAAGCGCTGTCGAGTTCGAAGCCGAGACCGCGACCCTTTTCGGCATTGACCAGTTGCACCAGATTACCCGCACCGCCGACGGCCGAGAACTGCGGGTCCTCGATCGTGTAGTAATAGACAGCGCCGTTGAGGCGGATGCTGCGGCCGGCGAATTCCGATTTGAAGCCGGCCTCGTAGCTCATGATCTTTTCCGAGGTCGCTACCGACGGCGGCGAACCGAAGGCCACGTCGCGGCCCTGGATGGTCGGCGCGCGGAAGCCGTTGGCGATACGCGCATAGACGCTGGCATCGTCGCCGACATCGACGAAAGCCGACAGATCCCAGCTCAGGCGATCGTCCTTGACGATGCGATACTGTGCGCCCGGCCCCGAGATGAACGAAGGCGAGACGACCCGGAACTGCTTCTTGTCGTCGGTCCACCGCAGACCGCCGGTGAGCTTGACTGCGTCGCTCGCCTGCAACGAAAGCTGGCCGAAGGTCGCCCAGGCATCGTTGGTGTGGCGCACGGTAACCGATGGCGGAAAGCCGAAGCCGACCGTGGTGACATCGAAATCGCTCTGGAACACGAACATGCCGACCTGCCAGTCGATCATGCCGCCGGGGTTCGAGGCCAGCCGCACTTCGTGCGTGAACTGGTCGAGATCGATCGAATCCTGCGTGTCCGATTCGAACGGGATGAAGCCCGGGCCGGTCTCTACCACATCGCCATTGGCATCACGCCGGATCCAACCGCCATCGATGTCGCCGCGGCTCGAACCGTCGCTTTCGGCATAGGCCGTGATGCTTGTCAGCGTAGCGAAATCGGCTTCGTAATCGAGGCGGAAGCTGGCGATCAGCGCATTGTATTCAGCCACGTTGCCGCCACCGGCGTCGTAGAACACCGTGTCGCGGTCGTAATTGTCGTTGAGGTCGTTATTGCCCGGGCCAAGAATGTTGGCGCGAAACGGCGTCGAGGTGCCGTCGAGATCGCGGAACGCCACAGTGCCGAGCATCGACAGGCGGCTGTCGGGCGTGATCAGCAACTGCGCGCGACCGGCCAGCTCGTCATAACCGCCGAGCACGTCGTCCTGGCCGGTGAAGCCGTTATCGATCCAGTCGTCGCGGTGCTGGTAAAGACCCGAGACGCGCAGCGAAGCGACCCCGGGAGCGATCGGCACGGTCACGCCGCCGTCGAGCGACAGCGAATTGAAGCTGCCGTAGCTGGCCGAGAACTGGGCGGCGAATTCGTCGCCCGGCTTGGCGGTGTCGATCTTGACGATCCCGGCGGGCGTGTTGCGGCCGAACAGCGAGCCCTGCGGACCTCGCAGCACCTCGATCCGCTCGACATCGAAGATCGGGAAGGCCTTGAGCGTCACGTTTTCGAGGACGATTTCATCCATCACCACCGAAACCGGCTGCGAGGCGGCAAGATCGAAATCGGTATTGCCGAGACCGCGAATGTAGAAACGCGGGGCGGCACGGCCGTTCGAGCTTTCGACGAACAGGCCGGGCACGCGCGCGGCGAGCGCGGTTACTTCGGCGCCGGCATCGAAGATCGTCTTCACCGTATCGGCATCGAGCGTGGCGGCCGAGACGGCAACGTCCTGGAGGTTTTCCTCGCGCCGGTTGGCGGTCACGATAATGGTATTGAGCTGGCCTTCGGCCGCGTCGGTGCCGGTGGCATCGACGTCCTGCGCCAGAACGGGATTCGCTGCGAAGGCCGCGAATGCGAGTGTGCTGGCCCCGAGGAAGCGGGCAGCGGTAGATCGAATAGTCATGGGGAGAGGGTTCCTGCTTGAGCGCGCACGAAATCGGCCGGGCATTTGGAGGTGGGCGGCGGGTGGCGCCGTGGAAGGACCATAGCAGGACAGGCGCCGAATCGGCGAATTGCGGGGGTCGATACGACAAATTTGTGACGATTGTTGCATCCGCGCTACAGCCGTAACTTATAGACCACGAGGGCCATCTTCGGCCCGCCGACGGCGCAGGGTGCTTGAATGCGCGGGGACGCTGCGCCATAGGCGCGCCAACACGAAAGGCCTCAACGCATGAAGATCCGCGTCCATGTTTCGCTCAAGCCCGGCGTTCTCGATCCGCAGGGCCGCGCTGTCCACCACGCTCTCGAGGGCCTCGGCTTCGAAGGTGTCGAAGACGTCCGCGTCGGCCGCCTGATCGAACTCGAGGTCGCCGATAGCACCAGCGATGATGCGCTGAGCGAAATGTGCGAGAAGCTGCTCGCCAATACGGTGATCGAAAACTACCGTATCGAGAAGGTCGCCTGATGGCTTTCCGCGCCGCCGTCATCACCTTCCCCGGTTCGAACTGCGACCGCGATATGGCGGTTGCGATCGAACGCGTTTCGGGCATCACGCCGATGCGCGTCTGGCATGGCGATGCGCATCTGCCGGAGGATCTCGACTTCATCGCCCTGCCCGGCGGTTTTTCCTATGGCGACTATCTGCGCTCGGGCGCGATGGCCGCGAACAGCCCGATCATGCGCAGCGTCGCGCGGCGGGCCGAACGCGGCGTGCCCGTTCTGGGTGTGTGCAACGGGTTCCAGGTGCTGACCGAAGCCGGCCTGCTGCCCGGCGCGCTGATGCGCAATGCCAGCCAGCATTTCATCTGCCGCACGGTCGATCTGACGGTCGAGAACAGCCAGTCGCTGTTCACCGGCGGCTATGACAGCGGGCAGACGATCCGCATTCCCGTGGCGCATCATGACGGCAATTACTTCGCCGACGAAGACACGCTCGACCGCATCGAAGGCGAAGGCCGCGTGGCCTTCCGCTATGTCGAGAACTGCAATGGCTCGCGCCGCGGCATCGCCGGGGTTCTCAATGCCGCCGGCAATGTGCTCGGCATGATGCCGCATCCGGAACGCGCGGTCGATCCGGCGCATGGCGGGACAGATGGCCTGGCCCTGTTCGAAAACGCGGTGAAATCGCTGGTCGAGGCCTGATCAGGCGCGTTCGCGCCGCTGGTTCGCCAACCGCCGCGAAAACAGGGCGCTGGCATCCTCTGCAGGCATCGGGCGTCCGAAGTGGAAGCCCTGGATCTTGGTGCATCCCATCCCGCGGATCATGGTTGCCTCTTCCTCGTTTTCGACACCTTCGGCGGTTGTGGTCATGTCCAGGCTCTCGGCCATGGCGACGACCGCCCGGATGATGGCGATCGATTCGGGGCTGTGTTGCGCGGCGCCCTGCACGAAGGTTCGATCGACCTTGATCGTCGAGAATTTGAGCTTGCGCAGATAGCCGAGCGAGGAATAGCCGGTACCGAAATCGTCGAGCGCGATCGAACAGCCCAGCGCCATGCACTGTTCCAGCGCCTTGCGGGCGACACTCGCATCGCGCATGAAAATGCTCTCGGTCACTTCGATCTCGAGCCTTTTCGGATCGAGGGCGCTATGGGATAGCGCGCGTACGACGGTGGCAGCGAAGTCGGGCTCGAGCAATTGTTCGGGCGAGACGTTGACGTTCACCTTCACATGCTCGGGCCAGTTCTGGGCCGCCTCCCGGCAAGCCTCTTGCATGACCCAGGTGCCGATCGGCACGATCAGGCGGGTATCCTCCGCTAGCGGGATGAACTTGCCGGGGCTGACGAAGCCGTGCTGCACGCTGTTCCAGCGGAGCAGCGCTTCGAAACTGACCACATCTTCCGATCGGGTATCGACCACCGGCTGATAGTGCAGGGTGAATTCGTCATTCTCCAGCGCATGCCGCAACGCATGTTCGAGCTGGCGCCTTTCTTCCGCATTGGCATGCAGGGCCGGTTCATATTCCCGGTGCATGCCGCCGCCCCGGTCCTTGGCGCGATAAAGCGCCAGGTCGGCATTGCGCAGAATTTCCTCCACCGTATTGCCATCGCGCGGGCCGATGGCCGAGCCGACGCTGGCGCCGACATAGAGAACGTGGTTTTCGATCTCATAGGGTTCGGAAAGCCGCTCGATAATGGCCCGCGCCAGGAATTCCACGCGCCCATTGTGCGCGGCGTCGCGGATGACGACCGCGAATTCGTCTCCGCCAAGACGCCCGCAAATCTCTTCTTCCCCCACAAGGCTCTCGAGCCGCGCGGCAACTTCGCCAAGCATCCGGTCGCCGACCAGATGGCCCAGCGAATCGTTGATCGCCTTGAAGCGGTCGAGATCGATCATCAGGAAGGCGCAGCGCGACCGCCATTGATCGGCATCGGCCAGCGCTTCGCCAAGCGCCTCGTTCAGCATCCGCCGGTTGGGCAGTTGGGTCAGCGTGTCGTAACGCGCCAGAAATTCGATCTTCTCGGATGATTCGCGCTGCTCGGTCACATCGGAACCCACGCCGCGAAAGCCCTGGTAATTTCCCAACTCGTCGATGATCGGCGTGCCCGAAAGCTCCCACCATCGGTCTTCGCCGCCGATGGAAACCCTCACGCCGAGATTGGAGAAGTTCTCCCTGCGCGTCAGCTTGTCCGTGAGATCGTGCAGGCTCGGCGGGAACTGCCCCGTCTCCCAGCCATCGCCCGAGATCATCTGGAGAAAGGATTTGCCTTCGATCTCTTTCGGTTCCTTGCCCAGCGCATATGCGAAGCGGGGCGATATTGCCTTCAGCCGGCGCTGAGTATCGATCTGCCACAGCCAATCGGCCTGGCCTTCCTCGAATTCGCGCAGCAGCATGGACACCACTTCGCTTTTTTCCTGCATGGCATAATCGGACAGGCGCGCCGCGACCGCGACACGCGCGCTCTCGATTACCCCAAACGTCGCGAGCAAGGTCGTGCCGACCACAACCGCGGCGAGTGTCCACTGCATAGCCAGCAGGCTTGCGACAAGGCCGCCAATGCCGACCGCGCCGGCAAAGGCCATCGCGCTGAGCGGAGCACTGAACCGGCTCGCGCAGCTTCCGACCACGAGCATCGCCGCCGCTGCCCAGACGATACCCATCGCCCCGATATCGGCAAAGAGCGCGGCGAGGATCATGCCGACCGACCACAACGCGCCCTTGCCCGCCGTCATCAGGGCGTGCGATTTCATTTCCGCATAGGATATCATGCGGTTTCCGGCATCCGCGAGCTTGATGTCCGCGCGCGCCGAATATCCCACGGCGACCAGCAGGCCGATTCCCCATGCGGCCAGAAGGGCAAGCGGTATCGCCCCATAAAGCGTCGCCGCGACCATTAGAAAGCCGACCAGATGGAGCACGGCCCGGGAGACCACACGCTCTTTCAGCAG